>CAMLIT010000040.1 GCA_946480295.1 uncultured Gemmatimonadota bacterium | reverse complement strand
GACTACGTGGACTACCTCGAGGTGCACCCCGAGGAGTTCTCGGCGCTCTTCAACACGATCCTCATCAACGTCACGCACTTCTTCCGTGACGAGAGCGCCTGGGAGTACCTGGCCACGGAGGCGCTGCCTGCCCTGCTCGAGCACAAGGAGCCGCACACGCAGATCCGCGCCTGGACGGCGGGGTGCGCCTCCGGCGAGGAAGCCTACACCCTCGCCATGGTGCTGTGCGAGCTCCTCGGCGCCGAGGCGTTCAAGGAGCGGGTGAAGATCTACGCGACGGACGTGGACGAGGAGGCGCTCGCCCGGGCGCGGCAGGCCGTCTATACCGAGCGCGAGGTCGAGGGGGTCCCCGAGCCGCTGCTGAAGAAGTACTTCGATCGCGTCGACGCGGCGTACTGCTTCAGGAAGGAGTATCGTCGGCAGGTGATCTTCGGCCGGCACGATCTCATCCAGGACGCGCCGATCTCGCGCGTGGACGTGCTCGTCTGCCGCAACGTGCTGATGTACTTCAACGCCGAGACGCAGGCGCGCATCCTCGCCCGCTTCCATTTCGCGCTGAACGACCACGGGATCCTCTTCCTCGGCCGCGCCGAGACGCTGCTCACGCACGCGAGCACCTTCGTGCCGCTCGACCTGAAGCGCCGCATCTCGACGAAGGTGCCGCGCGCGAACCTGAACCTCCGCGACCGCCTGCTGCTGATGACGCAGAACGGCACGGACGACGCCGCGAACGTGCTCTCGCAGCACCTGCGGCTGCGCGACTTCGCCGTGGATGCGGCGCCGGCGGCGCAGGTCGTGGTCGACACCTCGGGCACGGTGGTGCTGGCCAACGAGCGGGCCCGCACGCTCTTCGGCATCACGCCGGACGAGGTGGGGCGGCCGCTGCAGGACCTCAAGATCTCCTACCGCCCGGTGGAGCTCCGGTCGGTGCTCGAGCAGGTCTACGCCGAGCGCCGCCCCGTCCTCGTGCGCGACATCGAATTCCCGGCCGGCTCGGGAGAGGCGCGGTGGTTCGACCTCCACGTCGCACCGCTCATCGAGGGCAACGGCACGCTGCTCGGCGCGAGCCTGTCGTTCGCCGACGTGAGCGCCGCCAAACGATTCCAGCAGGAGCTCGAGCACGCCAACCAGGAGCTCGAGGCGGCCTACGAGGAGCTGCAGTCCACGAACGAGGAGCTGGAGACCACCAACGAGGAGCTCCAGTCCACGATCGAGGAGCTGGAGACGACGAACGAGGAGCTCCAGTCGACGAACGAGGAGCTCGAGACGATGAACGAGGAGCTCCAGTCGACCAACGAGGAGCTCACGGCGATGAACGACGAGCTGCGGCTGCGCAGCGACGAGCTCAATCAGGTCAACGGCTTCCTCGAGAGCATCCTCACCAGCCTGCGCGGCGGCGTCGTCGTCGTCGATCCGGATCTGCGCGTCCTCGTGTGGAACGCGCACGCGCACGACCTGTGGGGGCTGCGCGAGGAGGAGGTGGTGGGGAAGCACCTCCTCGCCCTCGACATCGGGCTGCCGGTGGAGAAGCTCAAGCAGCCGATGAAGGCCGCCCTTGGCAAGGCGAAGCACGACGGCGTGGACGTCGTGCTCGACGCGACGAACCGCCGCGGCAAGGGCATCCGCTGCCGCGTGGCCATCAACCAGCTCGTCACGCCGGCCAGGGACGTGCGCGGGCTGATCCTGGTGATGAACGAGGCGGACGGCGCGCGCTAGGACGCGCCGTCCGCCTCGTCGGATCCGTCGCCGCTACTCCGAGCTGTCCGCGCCGTCGAGCGAGGCCTGGAGTGCCTGCATGTGCCTGGTCAGGCGCTGGATCTCGTCCTGATGCGTGAGCACGAAATCGACGTTCGCCTTCGGCGTCCCCTCCGGGAGCTTGCCCGCCGCGCCGTGACCCGACGAGCTCACGAGCGAGCTGGCGAGGCTCGCCTGCATGAACGAGAGCGTGAAGGTCGCGAGCTCCGTGCTCGTCATCCCCGCGGCGGCGATCGCCCGCTTGATGGCCGGGTAGCGGTCGTAGCGTGCGGCCATGGCGGCGATGTCCTTCTCGTCCGACTCGTCGCCGTCGTCGAGCACCCCCTGGAGCGACGGGTCCTTCACCGCCGCCATGGAGATGTTCTCCATCGCCTCGTAGAACCGGCGCAGGCCGGACTCCGTGAGGCGGTAGTGGGCGAGGGTCTGCATGTCGTGGTCGACCGCGGCGTGGTGCGCCTTCTGCGCGGCGGCCGGACGGGCGGCGAGGGCAAAGGCGCCGGCGAGGACGGCGGCGCCGAGGGTGCGGCGGAGGAGCGGCGGGAGGGGCATCGGGGTGGGGGGTGGGAGTGAGGGAAGAACCTAACGAGGGGAGGGGAAGGGCGTCAGAGACTGCGGACTGCGGACTGCGGACTGCGGACGGGGGACCAAACGGCGCGGGGCCGGCTACCGGCGCCTGTCCGCAGTCCGCAGTGGATCCGAGTCGCGACGCGTCCGCAGTCCGCCCCCCGCCTCCCGCCTCCCGCCTCCCGCTATCGGCACGCGGGGTAATCCGGATCCGGGCCGTCCACCACCAGGCGGTGCGGCTGCTCGGCGATGGCCCAGGCGATGTCGTGCACGAAGTTGCCGATGCGCGCCATGTGGTCGTAGTCGGCGTACTGCGGCTCGTCGGTGGGCTGGTGGTAGTCCTCGGCGTAGCCCGTCGAGAAGTACGTCACCGGGACGTGGTGGAAGACGTAGTTGACCTGGTCGCTCCGGCAGAAGCGGTTGAGCGGATTCGCCGGCACGTCCCAGCTCCGGTCGATCGCCATCGCCCGCGGCCGGACGGCGTTCACCGAATCGATGATGTCGCCGAACTCGGTGGACAGGCGGCGCGAGCCGAGGAGCTGGATCGAGGAGGGGCCGCCGAACTTCACCTGGTCCACGCGCCCCTTCGCCTCCATGTCCATGTTCAGCGCGGCGACGACGGAGTCGAGGGGGATCGTCGGATGGTCGGTGAACCAGCGCGAGCCGAGCAGCCCCGCCTCCTCGCCCTCGTGCGAGACGAAGATGATCGAGCGCGCCGGCCGCTCCGTCGCCATCCGCTCGGCGATCTCGAGGAGGATCACGGTCCCGGAGCCGTCGTCGTCGGCGCCGTTCATGATCGAGTCGCGGCGCGGCGGCCGGATGCTCCGCGCGCGCGCGATGAGCGAGTCGATCTCGTGCTGCTGCGCCGGCGTGGGGCGGCAGACGGGGTCGTTCGCGCCCTGGCGGCGCGTCACGATGTTCACGGCGCGCAGGGAGTCGTGGTCGACGGCGACGGGGTTCACGCCGACGTGATCGTTATGCGCGCTGACGAGGATGTATTCGCCGGCGCGGGCCGGATCGGTGCCGCGGACGATCCCGATGACGTTGCGCGCCGGCGTCGGCGACGTGTGCCAGGCGTAGCGCCAGCGCGCGGTGATCGGCGCGCCGGTCGCGCCGACGGCGAGGGCGGCGACCGGACGGCCGAAGATCCGCGCCGCGGCGGCCTCGGTGATCGCGGCGCCGGCGGGGGCGCCGGCGGGGGCTGCGGCGGGCTCCATGATCCCGCGCGGCTCGAACGCGGCGGCGATCGCCTGGCGCGGCGCGGAGTCGAGCGCGACGAGGAGGACGGCCACCGCCCCCGCGCGTTCGGCGCGCGCGTCGCGCACGAAGCGGGCGCGCGTGGGGGCGCGACCGGCGCCCTCCGCGCGCTGCTCCGCCTCCCACCGCGCTGCCGCTTCGGCCCCGAAGCGGTCGGGGAGGGAGTCGCAGCGCACCACCGGCGCGGCGGGACGGGTCATCAGCCCGGCGGCGTACGCAGGCGCGACGAGGACGGCGACCTTGCCGCGGAAGGCGGCCGGGTCGAGGGCGGTCGTGTCCCCCCAGCGGCCGGCGAAGACGGTCCGCACGCCCCGCAGGTTGGCGGCGCCGGCGAAGGCGTTGAACGCGGTCGGCGCCACCGGCACCCAGTCGCGCGCCGCGGCCAGGGGCGACCCGGCGACCTCCAGCCGGGAGATCGCGCGGTCGAACGCCGCCGGGCCGAAGGGCATGTCCTGGAAGAAGGTGCCGCCGTCGCCGGCCGGCTGGAGGCCGAAGCGCGCGAACTCGCGGGCGATGTATGCGGTGCCCACGTAGTTCCCGCGCTCGCCGATCCGTCGCCCCTGCATCGAGTCGTCGGCGAACTGGTACAGGCGCGTGCGGAGGTCGTTGGCGGTGATCGCCGGCTCGGTGGGCCGGGGCGCCCACTTGTACGGGCCCTCGTCGGGCCAGACGGGCTTCACCGTCGACGACTGCGCGCCGGCGGCCGTGGCGAGACACGCGCCGCAGGCGAGGGCGAGCGCGGCGTGGGAGAGACGTGACACGGGGTGGGTCGGGTGAGTGGTGACGGGGCGGGGGAGCCATGCGCCCCGAGGTCGTTCCGACCATAAACAACGCGCCCGGGCGCGACCGACGCAATGCCACGGTCGCGCGTATGGCAGTCACCCCTGCAGGTCGCTCCGCGCCCGCAACGCGACGCGCGCGAGCTCGGCGTCGTCGGGTTGGCGGGACGTGGGGCGGGAGGCGGGAGGCGGGAGGCGGGAGGCGGAGAGCGGAGAGCGGAGAGCGGAGAGCGGAGAGCGGAGAGCGGAGAGCGGAGAGCCGTGAGCGCAATGGTCAAGCGGTGAGCAGCCTCTGACAAACGCGAAGGGCCTGCCGTCGCCGGCAGGCCCTGGTGCGCACGCGAGGAACGCGAGCGCGTCACCGCATCGAGACGACCGCCTGGTTCGCGTTCGCGCTCTCGATCACGAACACGACGCGGCGGTTGAGCTCCGCGCCCGGCGCGTCCTTGGCCGCGCCCGGCGTGACGAGCCGCGTCTTGCCGTAGCCCACCGAGCGGATCTGGTCCGACGGGAGTCCGAGCTGCGTGAGCGCGTCCTTCACCGCGTCGGCGCGACGCTGCGAGAGGGCGAGGTTGTAGCGGACGCTCCCGGCCGGGTCGGCGAAGCCCTCCACGGTGATCGCGGACCCGCCATAGTACTTCTGGGCGACGCGGGCGAAGCGGTCGAGCATCGTCCGGTCCTGGTCGTTGACGGTGGCGTCGTCGAAGGCGAAGGTGACGGGCATGGCGAAGCGGATCCCGTCCTCGACGGCGGCGATCTTCGCGCCGAACTCCGTGCGCATGCTGTCGAGCGCCGCGCGCAGGCTCGCGATCTGCGCGGCGTTGGCGCTGTCGCCGGCCATGCGATCGGTGCGCTCGGCGGCGACCATCGAGTCGGCGCGGGCACGCTCGGCCGAGACCTGATTGCGGACGAAGCCCTTCGTGGCGCACGCCTGGAGGGCGAAGGGCGCGAGCGCGACGAGCGTGGCGCGGGCGAACTGCTGGTACTTCATGGCTGCTTCTCCTCGATGCGGGGGTCGCAGGCGAGTGCAGCCAGAACCGTTCCGCGATCGAGTGATCCAGGTCACGGCCGCGGTGTGCCTAACGTCAAGCGGCGTATAGAGACGAGGGCCAGGGACGAGGCGATTGGTCGTTGGTCATTGGTCGTTGGTCATTGGTCGTTGGCCACCCGCTCGGGATGCCACGCGGAACATCCCGAGCGGCTCGCCAACAACGAAGAACGAAGCACCAATGACGTACACCCTCGTCCCTCCTCCCGCGTCCCCAGACGCCTCCCGCGCTTGACACCCTCCGCCGGCTCGCCTAATTGACTCGGTTGCAGCGACCCTCCCGCGCGCATCGCTCCCGCGCGCCGCGTCCCGCCTCCCTCACCGCTCCGGAGCCGCCCCGTGGCGACACCTCCCGCACTGCCCGACCCTCCCGATCACGCCGATGCCCCGGCCGCGGATTCGCCGGCCGAATCCGCGCTCTCCCGCCGCCACTTCGTCGCGCGCACCGCGCACTTCGCCGGCGCGCTCGCCCTGCTCGGCCCCGCGTTCACGCGCCGCCTGGCGGCGCAGGCGGTGCACCTGCCCCCGGCGTCCCCGCTGCCCGGCGCTGCCGCGGGCGACGCGGCGGCCGGCGCGGCCGCGGCGAGCGACATCACCGATCTCTACGCCGGGCTCCGCTGGCGGATGCTCGGCCCCTTCCGCGGCGGCCGCGTGGACGCGGTCTCCGGCGTGCCGGGGAGGCCTAACGAGTTCTACTTCGGCGCGGTGAACGGCGGCGTCTGGAAGTCCGTCGACGCCGGCCGCGTCTGGGAGCCGGTGTTCGACGCCCAGCCGGTGGCCTCGATCGGCGCGCTCGCCGTCGCTCCGTCGGCGCCCGACGTCGTCTACGTCGGCACGGGGGAGTCCACCCTGCGCGACTCGGCGGGGTACGGCAACGGCGTGTACAGGTCGGCCGACGCCGGACGCACGTGGACGCACGTCGGCCTCGCCGACACGCAGCACATCGGCAAGGTCGCCGTGCATCCGACCAACCCCGACGTGGTGTTCGTCGCCGCCATCGGCCACCTCTACGCGCCGAGCGCGGAGCGCGGCGTCTTCCGCTCGCGCGACGGCGGGAAGAGCTGGGAGAAGGTGCTCTACCGGGACGAGAACGTGGGGGCGGTCGAGGTCGTGATCGACCCGGCCAATCCGGACGTCGTGTACGCGGGGCTGTGGAATACGCGCCGGCCGCCGTGGTACACCTACGCGCCGACGAACGGCCCGGGCGGCGGCATCTACAAGTCCACCGACGGCGGCACCACCTGGAAGCCGCTCACGGCGGGGCTCCCCACCGAAGGGATCGGGAAGTCGGGGATCGCGGTGTGCCCGAGCGAGCCGAGCCGGGTGTACGCGGTCATCGACGACCTGCTCCCCGATCCGAACGCGCCGAAGCCGCCGGCCCCCGCGCCCGGCGCGCCGGCGCGTCCCGCGTTTGGCGCGGGGGCGTCGGGGCTCGGCGGCTTCTTCCGCTCCGACGACGGCGGCGCCACGTGGACGCGCCTCTCCGCCGATCCCGCGCTGTGGGGGCGCGGCTGGTACTTCGAGCACGTCGTGGTGGACCCGAAGAACGCGGACATCGTGTACGTGTCGAACGTCGCCGTCTCGCGCTCGATGGACGGCGGGAAGACGTGGGTCGCCCTGCGCGGCTCGCCCGGCGGCGACGACTACCACCAGGCGTGGGTCTCGCCCGACGATCCCGATACGATGATCGTCGCCAGCGACCAGGGCGCGATCGTCACGCGCAACGCGCGCGCGGTCAATCCGCGCGACGTCACCTGGAGCTCGTGGCTCAACCAGCCGACGGCGCAGATCTACCACGTCTCCGTGGACTACCGCTTCCCATACTGGGTGACGGGCGCGCAGCAGGACTCCGGCGCCGTCGCCGTGCGCTCGCGCGGCAAGTTCGCCGAGATCTCCATGCGCGACTGGGAGCCGATCGGCGCCGGCGGCGAGAGCGGCTACACCGCGGGCGATCCGCTGCACCCGGGGATCATCTTCGGCGGCGAGGGGCAGCGCTACGACCTGATGCTCAACGCGCCCGTGCCCGGCACGACGACGCCGCAGGTGCCGGCGGGAGAGACGGCGCGCGCCGACTGGACGCAGCCGCTCGTCTTCTCGCCGGCGGACCCGCACGCGCTGTACTACGCGAACCAGTACCTCTTCCGCACGACCGACGGCGCGCGCACGTGGACGCGCATCAGCCCGGACCTCACGCGCGCGGATCCGGGCGTGCCGGCGACGCTCGATGCCGCCGCGGCGGCGGACACGGACCGCAACGGGCGGCGCGGCGTCATCTACACCATCGCGCCGTCGCCGCTCCACGCGCCGCTCCTGTGGATCGGCACGGACGACGGCCTGATCCAGCTCACCACGGATGGGGGGAAGCGCTGGCGCGACGTGACGCCGAAGGCGCTCACGCCGTGGAGCCGCGTGACGACGGTGGAGGCGTCGCACTTCGACGCGCGGACGGCGTACGCGAGCGTGGACCGGCACCAGCTCCAGGACTTCGAGCCGTACATCTACCGGACGCGCGACCAGGGGCGGAGCTGGCAGCCGATCACGCGGGGGCTGCCGGCGGGCGTGTACGTGCACGTCGTGAAGGAGGACCCGACGCGCCGCGGGCTGCTCTTCGCCGGCACGGAGCGCGGCGCCTTCGTCTCGTTCGACGACGGCGAGCAGTGGCATCCGCTGCAGCTCGACCTGCCCGTGACGTCCGTGCGCGACTTCGCCGTGTACGAGAACGACCTGGTCGTCGCGACGCACGGGCGCGGCTTCTGGGTGATCGACGACATCAGCCCGCTGCGGCAGATCACGCCGGCGCTGGCGGCGAGCGCGGCGCACCTGTTCAAGCCGGCGGACGCGATCTACGTCATGCAGGGCGGCGACGACGGGACGCCGATGCAGAAGGACGAGCCGCACGCGGAGAATCCGCCTAACGGGGCGTACATCTACTTCTGGCTCGGGGACGTCGCCGGCGCCGGCGACGGCACGCGGTCGCCCGCGGTCACGCTCGAGATCCTCGATGCGCGCGGCACCGTCGTCCACCGCTTCACGGGCGGCGAGCCGGCGCAGGGCGCGCCGGCGGCGCGCGCGCGGCGCGGCGGGATCCCGAACGTCTCCCCGCTCTGGCAGCCGGCGCCGGTGCCGTTCCCGACCGCCCCCGGGATGCATCGCGTGGTGTGGGTGCCCGTCGCCGATCCGCGGCCCGGGGAGGCGCCGTCGTTCGGCGAGTTCCGGCGCGCGCCGACGCCGCTCTACGGCACCTTCACCGCGCGCCTGACGGTGGACGGACGGAGCTCCAGCGCGTCGTTCGCCGTCCGCCCGGACCCGCGCCGCGCGCAGCTGCCGTAGGCGCGGGCGCGGGCACCGCGCACTCGTATGGCAGGACAATGTGACGGGGATCGCAGACAAGCGGTCCCCGTCTCGTTCTGGTGTGCGCGCGCAACGACGACGGCTTGCATAGACGCATGTTTGGCCGAGCTTACCGGCGTCGGGTACTGCTTCTCCCGACTGACATCGCTCGCGGCGCCGCGCATCTTGCCTCGAGGCGTGTGTCGTCAGGCTGCCTAGCGAGAGCCATCGAGCGGACGCGATGTCGTGCCCGTGGCCGGGACGTTGCAGTGGGACGCGGAGGCGCCGGACGCGCGGCGCAGAGGAGCAGCGGGAGACCTCGCCGTGAGTCGCGCAGGGCGGCACCGCATGCGACATCCGCTGATGGACGCGCCGTGGGTGGAAGAGGCCCGCGTGTGGTCCACGGCACCGAACGAGGGTGATCGCGGTCACACCGCGCGAGGTGTTCGCCTATGACGTGATGCGCAGGCCGGGCGCGCGCCGTGTGGCGGCGGCCGACGCGGCGACCGGAGCGACACAGGGCAGTGACGCCGAACGACGACAGCGGGTCGTCGGCAGATGCACGCGGATCGAGTCACGCGATGCGGCGGATGCCCGCCGCGAGCGCACACCAGCTCGGCATCCGCGTCGGGCAGTCCACCATCGACAATAGGGGAGCGTGCACCATGACGCTGGGCAATGCATCGCAGGTCCGGGGCTGGCGCTTCGCGGCGCTGCTCGCGGGAATGATCCTCGTGGGCGTGGCGAGCGAGAAGGCGGCGGCACAGCAGCCGACCCAGCCCACCACGCAGGACACCACCCGGCGCGCGCGCCGGCGCACCGCGCGGTCGACGCGGCGGATCCCGATCCGCAAGGAGGCCGCGGCGCCCGAAGCGCCCCCCGCGCCCGTCGTCGCGCCGGTGAACCAGGATTCGATCGACCGCGAGAACCGCATCCGCGATTCGCTCGCCGCCGCCGAGCGCGCGCGGCAGGACTCGATCGACCGCGCGAACCGCGTGCGTGATTCGATCGCCGCCGCCGAACGGGCGCGCCAGGATTCCATCGCCGCCGCCGAGCAGGCCCGCCGTGACTCCATCGCGCGCGCGGACTCGATCGAGCGTGCCAAACGAATGGCCGGCGCCGGCTTCCACATCGGCATCGGGGGCGGCCTGTCGTTCCCGGTCAGTGACCTCACCAACGCCTACAAGATGGGCTGGAACGTCACCGTGCCGATCGGCTACGACTTCCCGGGCATCTTCGGGATCCGCGTGGACGGCGCGTACGATGCGCTGAGCGGCAAGGACACGACCGGGGGGAGCTACGGCGGCCTGCGCATCCCGAACTTCAGCGCGGACGTGAAGCTGCGCTTCCCGATCGGCGACGTCACGCACCTCTACCTGCTCGGCGGGTACACCGGCGCGAAGGCGTACTCGAGCGGCGGCACGACGGCCCACGGCTTCCAGACCAGCTACGGCAACGCGAGCTTCAAGAGCGGGTTCAACGTGGGCGGCGGGCTCCAGTTCGGGCACGGCGGCCACGGGTTGTTCCTCGAGTCGCGCTACATGAACGTGAGCTCGGAGAGCAACCAGGTCGGCAACGTGCGCTGGGTGCCGCTCATCATCGGGCTGCAGTACTGAGCTTTCCCTGCGCGGCGCCGGCGGGCGTACCGGTCTCCGGTGCGCCCGCCGGGGCGCGCGGAAACCCCCCGCGTCGTCGCGGGAGATTCCCGGCTGATCGCCCGCGGTCGCGCCGTACCATGGAAGCAGCATCTCCAGCAGGGAGGCTTCCGTGTACGGCACGATCGTGGTTCCGGTGGACGGCTCGGCGCTCGCCGAACGGGCGCTGCCCGTCGCCGCCGCGCTGGCGCGACGCGACGGCGCGACGGTGCACGTGGTCCTCGTGCACGAGCGCCCCGCCATCGTGGAGCAGCTCGAGGACCGGTCGCGCGCGCAACGCCGCGACGAAGAGGCGCACTACGTCGCCGGTCTCGTCGAGGCGCTCCGGACGACGCACGCCGTGTCCGCGTCGTCGGCCCTGCTCGACGGCGACGTGAGCGAGACGATCGCCGAGGCGGTGCGCGCCGTCCGGGGCGACCTCATCGTGATGACGACGCACGGCCGCACCGGGATCAGCCGGCTGTGGATCGGCAGCGTCGCGGACGCGGTCATGCGCGCCGCGACGACGCCGGTGCTCATGCTCCGCGCGTCGCTCGAGTCGGCGTCGTATCCCGCCGGCGATGGCGCGGTCTTCCATCGCATGCTCGTCCCGCTGGACGGCTCCGCGCTCGCCGCGGAGATCCTCGAGCACGCCCTGCGCCTCGGCGGCACCGCCTGCCGCTACGTGCTCGCGCGCGTCGTCGAGCCGGTGCTCCGGATGGAGACGGTGATCCCCGACGCGGCGGGCATGGTCCTCGTCGCCGACGAGGAGGAGACGGAAGCGGCGAGGCGCGCCGCGCGCGAGGAGCTGGAGGAGATGGCCGCGGCGCTCCGGCGCGACCACGCCGGGCTGGACGTGCACGTCGCCGTGCGCGTCGATCGGCACGTCGCCGACGGGCTGCTCCGGCTGGCGAACGATCACATGGTGGACGCGGTGGCGATCGCGACGCACGGGCGCGGCGTGTCGCGCCTCGTCATCGGCAGCGTCGCCGACAAGGTGCTGCGGGCTAGCGCGGGCGCGGTGCTGGTGTATCGGCCGGCGCGCGACTGAGCAGGCCGGGGCGGCGGAGGACGCGCTCACGCACGGCGGCGGCGGAGCGCCGGACGAACCCGCGCCGCAGCGGGCGCTCGGTGCGGGCGAGGGCGCCGGTGATCGCGCCGGCGGCGATGGTGATCCACGCGCCGTAGATGAAGAGCGACAGGAGCTGCTGCGGGCGGTCGATGCCGGCGATGGCCACGAGCACGGCGACGATCGGCGGCAGGATGCCGGCGCCCAGGAGGGCGGAGCGCAGCGCGCTTCGCCACGGCCAGTCGCGCCGCGCGGCGACGTGCGCCGCGCTGCCGAAGGTCAGCCACAGCATCGCGCCGAGCGCGCAGAAGCTCGCGAGGTCGTGCAGCCCGAGACCGGTGGGCACGAGCGCGAGCAGCCAGCCAAGGATGGCGACGATGGTTCCGATCGTCGTGGCCGGGCGGAATGGCGAGGTGCGCATCGGAGGCCTGGCGCGTCGGGGGGCGTGAACGGGTGGCGACGCATCCAGCCTAGCGCGCGTGCGGCCCTCGGGCATCGGCGCGGCTCCCCATCGCGACGGGGCATTTGTCCGATCCCGCGCCGGGTGCCGCCACGCCCTTTCCCCGACACGGCGCTCCAACCCGGCCGATGGCCGCCGCCGTTGGTGCACACTACCGTGCTTCACGCGTGCGGCCGGCTGGCCGCGCGCGGAACGATCGCCAGGAGCGAGCACCGGGATGACGACAGCCCAGCGGCAGGAGCTCGAGCAGCGGCTGCTCGACGAACGTCGGCGCCTCGGGGCATCGATCGACCGCTACGCGAACGCGAGCGCCGACAGTGCGCGCTCCGAGCAGAGCGGCGACCTGAGCACCTTCCCCTTCCACATGGCCGACGTCGGCACGGACAGCTTCGACCGCGAGGTCCAGGCGTCGAACGTCGTGCGGCAGTCCATGGAGCTGGCGGAGGTCGAGGCGGCGCTGGTGCGCCTCTACGACGCCCCGGAGCGCTTCGGCCGCTGCGAGGTGGACGGCGAGGAGATCCCCTTCGCGCGGCTCGAGCTGGTTCCCTGGGCGCGCACCTGCCGCGCCCACGCCGGCGACCGCTGACGCGCCCTCGCCTCAGCCGAGGACGCGTCGGATGACGCGTCCCTTCGCGAGCTGCACGAGCGCGAGATACGTCGGCGTCGCCGCGGCGAGATAGACGAGGTAACTCGTCGGCAGCGGGACGAAGCCCAGCTTCGCGGCGACGGGGGTGAAGGGGAGGGCGAGGCCGAGCAGCACGACCGCGGCGATGCTCGCCGCCAGCGCGCCGCTCATCGGGCTGCGCAGCGGATCGCGCGCGGTGCGGATGACGAGCAGCACGAGCACCTGGGTGACGAGCGACTCGACGAACCACCCGGTGTGAAAGAGCGGCGCCGGCGCGCGCAGCCCCACCAGCAGGACGGCGAAGGTCAGGAAGTCGAACAGGGAGCTGATCGGCCCGATGCGCACCATGAAGTCGCGCAGCGCGCGGACGTTCCACTGGTGCGGCTTGCGCACGTACTCCTCGTCCACGCGATCGGTGGGGATCGTCACCTGCGCGAAGTCGTAGAGGAAGTTGTTGAGCAGGATCTGCGTCGGCAGCATGGGCAGGAAGGGGAGGAAGAGCGACGCGGCGGCCATGCTGAACATGTTGCCGAAGTTCGAGCTCGTCCCCATGAGCAGGTACTTCATCACGTTGCCGAACGCGCGCCGCCCCTCGCGGATCCCGGCGTGGAGCACGCCGAGGCCCCGCTCGAGGAGGACGACGTCGGCGGCGTCGCGCGCCACGTCCACCGCGCTCGCCACGGAGATGCCGACGTCCGCCGCGTGCAGCGACGGCGCGTCGTTGATGCCGTCGCCGAGGTAGGCGACGACGTGGCGGCGGCTCCTGAGCGCGACGATGATCCGGTGCTTCTGCGCCGGTGTCACGCGCGCGAACACGGTCGTGCGCTCGGCGAGACGGGCGAGCGCGCCCTCCGACAGGGGATCGATCGCCGCGCCGGGCACGATCACGCCGCAGGGGATGCCGGTGTGCTCGCAGACGTGCCGCGCCACCGGCTCGTCGTCCCCGGTGAGGATCTTCACCTCCACGCCGTCGTCGCGGAGGGCGGCGATCATGGCGCCGGCATCGTCGAGGGGCGGGTCGCTGAAGGCGAGGAGCCCGGCGAGGACGAGCGCCGTCTCGTCCGCCGCGCCGTAGGCGAGCGCCGGCGCGAGGGGGCGCGACGCGACGGCGAGGAGCCGCTGCCCCTCGCTCCCGAGCCGATGCACGAGCGCATGCAGGCGCTCGCGGGTCGCGTCGTCGAGCGGGACGGTCGTCGCCCCGTCCTCCATCGCCGCGCAGCAGGCGAGCACCGCTTCCGGGGCGCCCTTGGTGACGAGCAGGCGCTCGTCGCCGCGGCCGACCACCACCGACAGCCGCCGACGCTCGAAGTCGAACGGGATCTCGTCGAGCTTCTCCCAGCCGCCGGCACCGCCCTCCCACGCGCGATCGATCGCGTCGTCCAGCGGGCTCCGGATCCCCGTCTCGAAGTGCGCATTGAGGTGCGCGAGCTCGAGGACGCGCCGGGACGGGCGCTCGGCGGCGTCGATCGCCGACTCCACGTGCATCTCGCCGCGCGTGAGGGTGCCCGTCTTGTCGCTGCACAGGATGTCGATGCTGCCGAAGTTCTCGATCGCGGCGAGGTGCCGCACGATGACCTTCCGCCGCGCCATGCGCACCGCCCCGTCGGCGAGCGTGATCGAGGTGATCATCGGCAGGAACTCCGGCACGAGCCCCACCGCCAGCGCCACGGCGAAGAGCAGCGACTCGAGCGGGTCGCGGCGCAGCAGGATCCCGACGAGGATGAGGAAGCAGACGAGGAAGAAGACGGTGCGCGTGATGAGGAGCCCGAACTGGCGCAGGCCGCGCTCGAACTCCGTCTCCGGTGGGCGCTCGGCGAGGCGGGCGGCGATGTCGCCGAACGCGGTGGCCGCCCCGGTGGCGGTGACGATCGCGATCGCGGTGCCGCTGACGATGGACGTCCCGAGGAACACGAGGTCGCGCGCGGCGGGATCGGGCGCCGGCGGTGGCGCGGAGGCGGTCGCGGCCGCGCCGACGGACGCCTCCTTCTCCGCCGGCATCGCCTCGCCGGTGAGCGCCGCCTGCTGGACGTGGAGGTCGCGGCTGTCGAGGAGGCGCGCGTCGGCGGGCACGAGGTCGCCGGCGGAGAGGCGGATCACGTCATCCGGCACCAGGTCGCCGCGCGGGAGCTCGCGCCAGGCGCCGTCCCGCAGCGCGGTCGCGAGCGGGGCGACGGTGCGGCGCAATCGCTCGGCGGCGCGGGTGGCGCGGGAGCTCTGGAGGGCGTTCAGGCCGAGGCTCAGCAGCACCATCCCGGCGATGAGGATCGCGTCGGTGAGCTGCCCGACGACGGCGGCGACGGCGCTCGCCGCGAGGAGCACGAGGATGAGCGGGCTGGCGAGGCTCGCCGCGAGCTCGCGCCAGGCGCCGCGGGTATGCGCGTGACCGATGTCGTTCGGCCCGTATCGCTGCCGGCGCGCCCGCGCTTCGGCGGAGGTGAGCCCGGTGACCGCCGCCGGCACGGCCGCGTAGTGGGGCGCGGGGGGCGCGGGGGCCGACAGGAGGGGGACGAGGGGATCGGGCATGGGTGGCGCGCCGGACTCTCCCGAACATGGATCGCGCGATCGCCGGACGCCATCGGCGGCCGGGGCGGGCGCTGTGAGGGATTGAGCGGCAGCGCCGATGCGCGGGGGCGGCGCCGGCGAGCCCCGCCCCTCGACAGCCAGCGGCGGATGCTGCAAGATCGACGATGCGGTTCGCCCCCGGCGTCCGCCCATTTCCCGCCTCAACCGCCCTTCCGGGAGCTCCCATGTCCAGGGCCCATCGTGCTCTCCTCGCCGCTGCCGCGCTGCTCGTCGCCATCGGCGGCACCGCCGCTGCCCAGGCGCGCGGCAGCCAGCTCACGCCGGAGATGATCGCCCGGCGCTGGAGCCTCGAGCACGAGCTCGAGTCGCTCGCCGTCATCGATCGCAAGCTCATGATCCCGATGCGCGACGGCGTGCGCATGCAGGCCGACGTCTATCGCCCGAAGAACGTCGCGCACGCCCCGATCATCTTCGTTCGCACGCCGTACAACTTCAACTGGTGGGACGTTCGCGACGGCGTGCCGCGCGACATGACCGCCGAGCTCGAGGCGGTGAAGCGCGGCTACGCCTACGTGGAGATGAACGAACGCGGCCACTTCTTCTCCGAGGGGAACTACGACATCCTCGGCCCGCCGCTCACCGACGGCGACGACGAGATCGGGTGGATGTCCTCGCAGCCGTGGTCGAACGGCAAGGTCGGCCTCATCGGCTGCTCGTCCACCGCGGAATGGCAGTCGGCGGTCGCGGCGACGTCGCCGCGCGGGCTCGCGACGATGATCCCCGAGGGGTTCGGCGCCGGGGTCGGCCGCGTGGGCCCGTACTACGAGCAGGGCAACTGGTACCGCGGCGGCGCGGTGCAGATGCTGTTCATCGACTGGCTGTACGGCGAGCAGAACCAGGTGCGGCCGATGTTCCCGCGCACCGCCTCGCAGGCGGACCTGGTCCGCGAGTCGAAGTCGTTCGACCTCGCGCAGCAGCTCCCGCCGGTGGACTGGATGCAGGCGTTCTGGCACCTGCCGGAGCAGGACATCATCCGCTCGGTGGACGGCCCGCGCGGCATCTTCGCCGACTCGATGCCCGGGATCGCCACGGGGGGCGCGATGATCGAGCGCACGCCTAACGATCCGGCGTGGTACCGCGGCGGCCTGTGGCACGACGACATGAAGATCAACATCCCCGCGCTGTACTTCATGTCGTGGTACGACGTCTCGATCGGTCCCAACCTCGCGGAGTTCAACCACGTGCGGCGGACGGCCGACCCGGCAATCGGGAACGAGCAGTACGCGATCATCGCGCCGACGCTCCACTGCTCGTACAAGCGGGCGACCGAGAACACCGTCGTCGGCGAGCGGAGCGTCGGCGACGCGCGCTACGACTACGACGCCCTCACCTGGGCGTGGTTCGACCACTTCCTCAAGGGGGAGGACAACCACCTGCTCGACACGCTGCCGAAGGTCCGCTACTACACGATGGGGCTGAACAAGTGGCAGACGTCGGAGAGCTGGCCGCCGAAGGGCGCCGAGCCGATGACGCTGTATCTCGGCAGCGAGGGGAAGGCGAACACGCTCCACGGCGACGGCGTGCTCACGGCGAAGCCGCCGGCGAAGGACGTGCCCGACCGCTTCACCTACGACCCGATGCACCCGGTGATGTCGCATGGCGGCAACGTCTGCTGCCAGCCCGGGCTCGTGGGCGGGGCGATGGACCAGCAGAAGACGGAGGAGCAGCCGGAGATCCTCGTCTACACGAGCGACCCACTGAAGGAGGGGCTCGAGGTCAGCGGCCCGGTGGAGTTCACGGTCTTCGTCTCGTCGGACCGGAAGGACACGGACATCTCGGTGAAGCTGATCGACGTGTACCCGGACGGGCGCGCGTACAACCTCGACGAGACGATCCAGCGGCTGCGCTACCGCAACGGCTACGACAAGCCGCTGGCGTGGATGGAGCCGGGGAAGGTGTATCGGGTCGCGCTGTCGCCGATGAACACGAGCAACTACTTCGAGGCGGGGCACCGGATCCGGATCGAGGTGACGAGCAGCAACTTCCCGCGCTTCGACCGGAACCTGAACACCGGCGGCAACAACTACGACGAGACCACGGGGCTGGTGGCGCACAACGTCGTCCACCACTCGCGGGCGTATCCGTCGTCGTTGCGGCTGACGGTGGTGAGGCGGGCGGGGACAGCGACGGACAGGTAAGGGTCGAGGGTCGAGGGTCGAGGGTCGTGGGTCGAGGGTCGAGGGTCGAGGGGCGAGGGGCGAGGGGCGAGGGGCGAGAGGGCAGGAGAGAGTGAGCGAGGAATCAGGAACTAGTGAGGCCTATGGCTGCTTCCTGATTCCTAGCTCACTAGCAACTGCGTTGCTCGACCCTCGACCCTCGACCCTCGCCCCTCGCTGTGCTTCGCATCACCGCCCCCCTGTGCGCCTCCGCGCGGGCCCGCGCCGCGTAACCCGGCACTATACCGCGTCGTCCAGAAGGATGACGCGGCCCCGCTTCCTCCCACCGCGCCGCGAGCGAAATCCGAAGAACCCTCCGAGGTGCTCCCCGCATGTCCAATCGTCTCTGGCTGCTCGCGCTGGTCGCGCTGCCGATCGCCTGTGTGTCCCCTCGTGACCGTGCCCGCGCCGACAGCGCGCAGGCGCTCGTCGCCAAACAGCGCCAGCTGATGGACCAGCTGGTCGCCCAGAAGGATTCCGTCTCCCGCGTCCTCAACGACGCCGACAGCTTCATCGGCGAGATCGACAAGTCGGTGTCCCGCGTGCGGGGGCTCAAGGCCCGCCACGCGAGCCGCAAGTCGGAGAGCGGGATCGAGGAGCAGATCGCGGCGCGCAAGGACATGCTGCGCCGCGTCAACGCGCTCGTCGCCCGCGCGCAGCAGACGGCCCGCGAGCTCGAGGCGGCGCGGAAGAAGGAGGCCGAGCTGGTCGCCGAGAACGGGAAGCTGCGCGACTCGCTCGACGTCGACGCGAAGCAGATCGCCGCGCTCCAGGCGAGCATCGCCGAGCAGGCGCAGACGATCGTCGCCCTCCAGGCGCACGTGGACAGCCTCGGCAAGGAGGTCGCCGCGGCGAAGAGCGCGTACTCCCGCGCCTACTACGTGGTCGGCACCGAGGACGAGCTGCTGAAGAAGGGCGTCATCGTGCGCGAGGGCGGCGCGAACCTGCTCATCGCCCACATCGGCCGCACCCTCCAGCCGGCGCGTGACCTCGACCCGCAGGAGTTCACGCCGATCGACACGCGCGAGATCCACACGATCCCGCTGCCGGACACCTCGCGCCGCTACCAGATCGTCTCGCGCCAGAGCCTGGACGACGCGAAGGTCGAGCAGCGCGACGGGGCGACCTTCCGTGGCCCGCTGGCGATCTCCGACGCGGACCGCTTCTGGGCGCCGTCGCACTACCTCATCATCGTCGAGCGCTGACCCTCACCGAGGTGCGCATGTCCTCGAGCCATCGCCAGATGTCGTCGCCGCCGCCGATGCCCGCGCGGGTGCTCGTGCTCGTCGGCTACTTCGCCTGCGTCGCCGCCCTCGTCTCGGCGATGGTCGGCTCCTGGGCCGTCTATCACCGCCACGTCATCCTCGCCCACTGGCCCGGGGTCGTGGCGGAGGTGCAGGACTGCCGCATCCAGCGCTACGACGCGTTGCTGCAGACGTCCAGCTCGAGCTACGCGGTGCGCTGCCGCCTCGCCTACGGCATCGGCGTCGTCCGCTACGTCGTCCCGGTGCGGTCGGGGTTCAGCATGAACGCCGCCGACAGCCTGGCGACGTGGGTCGCCGCGCACCCGCGCGGCAGCCAGCTCTACGTGCACTACGACCCGCGCGAGCCGTCCACGGTGAGCCTCGCCGGCTCGGGCGTCGTGTCGGAGGACCAGGCGGGGACCGGCGCCTTCCGCGGCGCGCTCTCGTTTGGCGTCGCGGGGCTGATGCTCCTCATCGGCGGCGCGCTGGTCGATCGCCGCCGCGCCGCGGCGGAGCGCGCGTGGGACGCGTCGCGCTTCCGGACGCCGCCGGTGTCGATGGGGGCGATCACGTAGCGGGAGGCGGCAGGCGGGAGGCGTAGGGACGAGGAGCCGGTCGGCTCCTCGTCCCTTTCTCGTTGTGCGGCATCCCCCGGTGCCGTGTCGGGCAATCCCGTACACAGGATCAGGCCTTCGCCGCGTTCTTGCCGATGGGCTCCCGGTTAGCTTGCGTCCGCGCCTCGCGTGGCCTTCATGCCCCGCTGCGGCGCACGCCAGGACACCGTTTCTGAAATCCCTGCCTTCTCCGCGGCGCTACGCCGCCGCCCGTCGTGCCCTCCGGGGCCGGCGCCCACTCGCGAGCCCGTTCATGAAGTCCCCGGTCCGCTCGGCGCGGTCATGCAGCTGACCCTGCGCGATGCCGCCGACTACCTCGGCGTCAGCGAAGCGACCGCCAGGCGATGGATCGCCCAGCGCGACCTCCCGGTCCACCGCGCCAACGAGCGGGTGTACCTCAATGCGGTCGAGCTCTGGGAATGGGCCGTGGAGCACGGCGTCGCCGTCTCGCGGCGGCTGCTCCAGCACGCGCGCCGCGCGCCCGATGCCGTCCCGCCGCTCGCCGACCTCCTGCGGCGCGGCGGCGTCGTCCACGACCTCGCCGGTCGTGACAAGCACGCGCTCCTCGCAGGCCTCGTGCGCGCCCTCCCGCTGCCGCCGGCGCAGGACCGCCAGACGCTGCTCAGCGTCCTCGAGGCGCGCGAGGCGATGGGATCGACCGGCATCGGCGACGGCATCGCCATCCCGCACGTGCGCAATCCGATCCTGCTGCACGTCGAGCAGCCCTTCGTCACGCTGGCGCTGCTGCGCGATCCGGTGGAGTTCGACGCGGTGGACGGGAAGCCCGTGCACGCGCTCTTCCTCGTGGTGAGCCCGACCGTCCCGGTGCACCTCCGGATTCTCTCGCAGCTCGGCTTCGTGCTGCGGGACGAGGAGCTGCGCGGGCTCCTGCGCGAGCGCGCCTCGGCGGCGAGCATCATCGACCGCGTGGCCATGCTCGACGCGACGCGTACCACCGGCTCCTTTCCCGCCGTGAAGGTCGAGGGGAGCGCGCGCTCGTGACGCTCGTCCTTCTCGGCATCGCCCTCCTCGTCGCGGCGGGGATCGCCGCCGTGCTGCTGCGCGACCGGCCCGCGGCGGACCGGGTGTACGACGTGCTCGTCGTGGCGGGGAGCGTCGTCGCGGCCGCGCCGGCGGTCGGCGTGCTCGCCGGCGGGAGCGTGGAGGATGTCGCGCTCCCCGCCTCCACCCCGGGCGGCGCCTGGGTCTTCGGCCTGGATGCGCTCTCCGCGGTGTTCCTCGTCGCCATCCTCGTCCTCGGCGCGATGGCCGCGCTCTTCGGCACGCGCTACGTCCGCGCCGAGCGTGGGCACCGCGCCACCTGGACGGGCCAGGCGGCGTTCGCGTGGCTCCTCGCCGCGATGGGGCTCGTCGTCCTCGCGCGCGCCGTGATCCCCTTCCTGATCTGCTGGGAGGCGATGGCGGTCCTCTCCTACTTCACGCTCGTCGCCGACCACGAGCGCGCCGACGTGCGTCGGTCCGGGCTGCTGTACCTCGTGGCGACGCACACGGGGACGCTCGCGCTGTTCGCGATGTTCGCCGCCTGGGTGCAGCCGGCGACGAGCTGGTCGTTCGCCGCGCTCGCCGAAGCGGCGCCGCGGCTGCCACACGCGGGCGCGGCGATCCTCCTCCTCGCCCTCGTCGGCTTCGGCTTCAAGGCGGGACTCGTGCCGCTGCACTTCTGGCTTCCGCGCGCGCACGCCGCGGCGCCGACGCACGTCTCGGCGCTGCTCTCCGGCGCCGTGATCAAGCTGGGGATCTACGGCATCGTCCGCGTGCTCCTGCTGCTCGGCGGCGCGCCGGCGTGGTGGGGCTGGCTGGTGCTCGGCATCGGCGCCGTTTCCGGAGTCTTCGGCGCACTGTGGGCGGTGGCGCAACGCGACCTGAAGCGCCTGCTCGCGTACTCCAGCGTCGAGAACGTGGGCATCATCCTGATCGGCGTCGGCGTCGGCGCGCTCGGGACGGCGTACGGTCTGCCGACGGTCGCGGTGCTCGGCTACGCCGGCGCGCTGCTGCACGCGCTCAACCATGCCCTCTTCAAGGGGGTGCTCTTCCTCGGCGCGGGCGCGGTGTACCGCGCAACCGGCACGCGCGACCTCGAGGCGTTAGGCGGGCTCGCGCGCCGCATGCCGCTCACCTGGCTCGCCGTCGCCGTCGGCTCGGCGGCGATCATCGGCGTGCCCCCGCTCAACGGCTTCGTGAGCGAGTGGCTGGTGTATCAGGCGCTCTTCCGCAGCGGCACCGCGGCGGGCCCGCTCCGGCTGGCGATCCTTGGCGTGCCGGTGCTGGCGCTCGTGGGCGGTCTCGCGCTCGCCTGCTTCACGCGCCTCGCCGGCATCTCGTTTCTCGGTTCGCCGCGCAGCGCCGAGGCCGCCGGGGCGCGGGAGGCCGGCGCCGGGATGATCGGTCCCGTGCTGCTGCTCGCCGCCGCGTGCGTGGCTCTGGGCGTGGCGCCAGCGCTCGGCGTGTGGCCGGCGGCGCGCGTGGCGGCCGAGGTCGCGCGGGCCGATGCCGCCACCGCGGTGCCCGCGGCGATCGGGAGCGCGTGGACGGTGTCCATCATGGCGCTGGGACTGTTCGCCCTCGTCGGCGTGGCCTGGCTCGTCCGATATGTGCTGGCGCGGCCGGCGACCGTGCGCACGGCGCCGACGTGGGCGTGCGCGTACCCTACTCCCACGCCGCGCATGCAGTACACGGCGTCGTCGTTCGCGGCGCCGCTCCTCTCCGTCTTCGGGCGGGCGAGCGGGGTGCGGGTCCGGCGCACGGCGAGCGCGCTGCGCACCACGCCCTTCGACATCGTGCTCGACCGCGCCGCGCTGCCACTGTGGAAGACGGTGCATCGTGCGGCGGTGCGGCTGCGGCCCATCCAGCAGGGGCGGCTGCACCTCTATGTCCTTTACGTGCTCGCGGCGGTCGTCGGCCTGCTGGCCTATCTCGCGCTGGGGCCGCGGCCATGACGTCCGTCTCGCCGCTCCTCTCCGCCGTCGTCGCGCTCGTCGTCCTCCTCGCCGGCGCGCCGCTCGTGCCCGGCGTCGCCACGCGCGTGAAGTCGCTCGTCACCGGCCGCCGCGGGGCGCCGGTCTGGCAGCTCTACGCGGACCTCTGGAAGCTCGCGCGCCGCGGCATCGTGTACAGCGAGACGGCGACGGTGCCCTTCCGCCTCGCCCCGCTCGTGCTCCCGGCGACGACGGTGCTCGCGGCGATGCTCCTGCCGCTGGATGGCCACCAGTCGCTGCTGCGCTTCGCCGGCGACGCGGTGGCTTTCGCCTACCTGCTGGGGCTCGGCCGCTTCGTCCTCGTGCTCGCCGCGCTCGACACCGGGTCGAGCTTCGAGGGGATGGGCGCGAGTCGCGAGGTCGCCTTCGCCAGCCTCGTCGAGCCGGGGCTCTTTCTCGGCCTCGCGGCGCTGAGCATCGCCGCGCGCGACATCTCGCTCACGGGGATGCTCGGGGGCGTGGCGTCCGAGCACTGGGCCGCCGCGGCGCCGTCGCTGCTCATGGTCGCGGCGAGCGTGTTCGCCCTTGCGCTGGCCGAGTGCTCGCGCGTGCCGGTGGACGATCCGACGACCCACCTCGAGCTCACGATGGTCCACGAGGTGATGGTGCTCGACCACAGCGGGCCGGACCTCGCGCTGATCCTCTACGCGAGCGCGCTGAAGCTCGGGCTGTTCGCGGCGATCATCATCGACGTCGTCCTGCCGGCGTCGCGCGCGGCGGGCGCGCTCGGCGCGCTCGTGCTGCTCGGGGCGATGATCGCGCTCGGCGTGGCGGTCGGGGTGGTGGAATCGCTGATCGCGCGCCTGCGACTGCCCAAGGTGCCGCTGTACATCGCGGCGGGGGGCGGCCTCGCGCTCTTCGGGCTCATCCTGCTCGTGCGGTGAGGAGGCGCGCATGAGACCACTCGCCGAGCTGGCGCTGTTCCTCGTCGTGCTGACCGATTTCGTCGTTCTCGGCAGCTCGCGCCTCAGCGCGTGCATCCGCGTGGTGGCGGTGCAGGGGCTCCTGCTCGGGGTCCTGCCCGTCCTGCTGCACCCGGATGCCTCGGTTCACACCTACGCGCTGGGCGCGGGGACCATCGTCGTGAAGGCCATCGTGCTGCCGTGGATCCTGCGCTGGGCGATCCGCGAGGCGGCGGTGCGGCGCGAGGTCGAACCGTTCGTCGGCTACATGGCGTCGCTCTTCCTCGGCGCGGGGGCGCTGGCGATCGCCTTCGCCGCCGCGCACGTCCTCCCGCTCCAGGCGGTGAGCTCGGACCTGCTCGTCCCCGTGGCGCTGGCCACGCTGATGATCGGCCTCGTCGTCCTCGTCACGCGCGCGAAGGCGATCACGCAGGTGATCGGCTACCTGATGCTCGAGAACGGGATCTATCTCTTCGGCCTGACGCAGGCGGAGCGCGTGCCCTTCCTCGTCGACATCGGGGTGCTGCTCGACGTCTTCGTCGGCGTGTTCGTCATGGGAATCGTCGTCTTCCACATCAACCGCGAGTTCGATTCGATGTCCGCGGCCCGCCTGACGGAGCTGAGGGATTGACGATGCTCCTGCTGGCGCTCGTTCTCCTCCCCGCGATCGGCGCGGGCGTGGCGTGGCTGCTGTCGTCGCGCGCGCGGCCGGTGCTGCTCGTCGGCACGGCGGTCGCGCACGTGGTGCTCGTGGCGCTGCTCTGGGCGGCGCCCGGGGACCAGGTGCTCGGCGGCTGGCTCGCCGAGGACGCGCTCGGGCGCATCGTGCTGACGCTGGTGAGCGTGCTCTTCCTCGCCGTCGCGCACTACGCCGTGGGCTTCCGTCGGCACGAGCGGCTGCGCGGTGGGCGTGCGTTCACGAGCTGCATGCTGGCCTTCCTCGCCGCGGCGTCGCTCGTCTCGCTGAGCCACCATCTCGCGGTGCTGTGGGTGGGGATGGAGACGATGACGCTGTCGCTGGCGCCGCTGGTCTACCACAGCGACGACCGCCGCTCGCTGGAGGCGGTGTGGAAGTACCTGGTGCTGTCGTCGGTGGGGATCGCGCTCGCCCTGCTCGGGATCTTCCTCCTCGCGATGGCGCAGCCGATGGGCGCGGCGGGCGGCCGCCCGCTCGTCGTCGAGGACCTCGTCGCGCACGCGCACGCGCTCGATCCGGTGTGGCTGCGGGCGGCGTTCGTCTTCCTCCTCATCGGCTTCGGCACGAAGATGGGGCTCGCGCCGATGCACGCGTGGAAGCCGGACACGTACGGCGAGGCGCCGAGCCTCGTCGGCGCGCTCATGGCCGGCGCGCTGACGAGCTGCGCGTTCCTCGGCCTCGCGCGCGTCGCGGGGGTGTGCTTCGCCGCGGGCGCCGATGCGTTCGTCCGGCCGGCGCTCATCGGCTTCGGGCTGCTCTCGCTCGTCATCGCGGCGGCGTTCATCATCGGACAGGGGGACGTGAAGCGGCTCCTCGCCTACTCGAGCGTCGAGCACATGGGACTGCTCGCGCTGGGGCTCGGGCTGGGCGGCGTCGGCACGTACGGCGCGGTGCTCCACACGCTCAATAACGGCCTGGCGAAGGGATTGATGTTCCTCGCCGTGGGCAACGTGGTGCTCGCGACGGGGACGAGCGCGAGCGACGAGATGCGCGGGCTCGTGCGCATCGTGCCCGTGTCGGGGGCGTTGCTCGTCGTCGGGCTGTTCGCGATCACGGGCTCGCCCCCCTTCGGGCTCTTCATCAGCGAGTTCACGATCTTCGATGCGGCCATCGGCGGCCACCACCCGTGGATCGCGACGGCGATCGTCGTGCTGCTCGCCATCATCTTCGTCGGCATCGCGGCGATGATCCTGGAGATGGTGCAGGGCAGGGCACCCGCGCTGCCGCGCGAGCAGAACGAGCCCGCGGAGCACGGCTGGCTGCTCGTCGCGCCGGGCGCGCTCGCGGTGCTGGTCCTCATGCTGGGCGTCTACATCCCGGCGCCCCTCGCGTCGGCCCTCTCGAGCGCCGCCCGCGTGCTGGGCGGGAGCACACCGTGACGACCATGGCGACCACGGGCGCCCTCGTCAGGCTCGGCAACCGCCGAGCGGTGTCCCTGCGAGAGCTGGGCGAGTCTCCGGTCGGGACGTTCCGCCAGACGATCTGCGACGCCCTCGCCGAGGGCTGCCGCATCGTGACGCTGTTCGGGACACCGGAGGATGCACGCCGGCTGCGGCTGATCGCCGTGGTGGCGGACGACGAGCGCGGCCGGCTCGGCGCGGTGAGCACGATCGTCGGCGAGCGGTATCCCGCGCTCACGCCCGACTGCGCGCAGGCCGCGCGATTCGAGCGAGAGCTCGCCGAGCAGTGCGGCGTCGTCCCGGAGGGACACCCGTCGCTCAAGCCGCTGCGCCGCCATCCGCCCGATCACGCCCCAGCGGCGTGGCGGATCGCGCCCCTCTCGCGCGAGGCGTACGCCTTCGATCGGATCGAGGGGAAGGAGGTGCACGAGGTCGGCGTGGGGCCGGTGCACGCGGGCGTCATCGAGCCGGGACACTTCCGCTTCCAGCTCCACGGCGAGCGGATCCTGCTGCTGGAGGTGATGCTCGGCTTCCAGCATCGGGGGATGGAGCGGCTGCTCGAGGGCGCCGAGCGCGAGCGAGCGGTGCTCGTCGCCGAGGCGATCGCCGGTGACAGCGTGATCGCGCACACGAGCGCGGCGTGCGGCGCGCTCGAGGCGCTCGCGCGTTCGCACAAGAGCGCCCGGGCCCAGGCGATCCGCGGGATCGCGCTCGAGCTCGAGCGGCTCGCCAACCACATCGGCGACCTCGGGGGGATCTCCGGCGACACCGCGTACCAGCCGGCGGCGGCGTACTTCGGCCGGATGCGCGGCGACTGCCTGAACATGCTCATGACGATCTCCGGCAACCGCTTCGGCCGGGGACTCGTGCGGCCCGGCGGCAGCTGCTTCGACATCGAGCCGGAGATGGCCCGCGATCTCCAGCGGCGCGTGGCCGAGCTGGAACGCGAGGTGGCGCCCGTGGCCTCGCTCTTCTTCGGCACGGCATCCGTGCAGTCGCGGCTCGAGGGCGTCGGCATCGTGCCGCGGGAGGCGTGCGCGACGCACGGTCTCGTCGGACCGGTGGCGCGCTCGTGCGAGGTGCCGCGCGACGTCCGCCACGACCACCCGTACGGCGTCTATCGTTATGCGCAGATCCCCGTCTCCACGGCGTGGGCCGGCGACGTCTACGCCCGGGCGCTGGTGCGCTGGCTCGAGGTCCAGCGGTCGCTCGAGTTCGTGCGCGAGCAGCTCGCGTCGCTCCCGGCGGGCGAGGTGCGCGTCGACTGCGGCGCGTTGCGCCCCGACGAGCTGGTGGTGGCGCTGGAGGAGGGGTGGCGGGGCGAGGTGGCGCACGCGGTGCTCACCGACGGCGAGGGCCGCATCCGTCGGCACAAGGTCGTCGATCCCTCGTTCCACAACTGGGCCGCGATCCCCGTCGCGCTGCCGGGGAACGAGATCTCCGACTTCCCGCTCTGCAACAAGAGCTTCAGCCTGTCCTATGCCGGCCATGACCTCTGAGCGCGGGGCGCACCGCGATGCGTGACCTCCTGCGCATCCGATTGAAGCAGGGAACGCCGACGTCGCCCTTCCCGCGCGAGGCGCCCGGCTTCCCGGAGCGATTCCGCGGGCGCCTGGTGCGCGCCGACGGCGGCATCGTGGACGAGGGGGCGTGCCTCTTCTCGCCCGAGGAGGCCCGCGACGGCGCGACGTACACGCGCGACCACCGCCTGGCGAGCCGGACGCGCGACGGCCTCGCCGCGCCCGACGGTGCGATCGCGCTCGCCACCGCGCTCGATGCGCGGCTGCGGAAGCTGCTCGGGCGCTCGCTGCGCCTGCGCTCCGTCGTCGCCGGGAGCTGCGGCGCCTGCGAGGCGGAGCTCGTCGCGCTCGGCAACGTCGTCTTCGACTCGGCGCGCTTCGGCATCCAGTTCGTCGCGTCGCCGCGCCACGCCGACGGCATCGTCATCACCGGCGCGGTGAACGTGAACATGCGCGATGCGCTGCGGCGGGTGTACGAGGCCCTTCCCGATCCGCGGCTCGTCATCGCCGTCGGCACCGCGGCGGTGAGCGGCGGGATCTACCGCGGCAGCCCCGAGATCGTGGGCATCCCGCCGGAGATCCCGGTGGATCTCTGGATCCCCGGCGACCCGCCGCATCCGCTGACGATCCTCGATGGCCTGCTGCGGCTGCTCGGCCGGCTGGAGACGCGTTGAGCGCCGGGGTGGTGGCGAACCCTTGACTCTATACCAGAGTACAGGCGTATCCTCCATTCGTGCGCCGCGGCCGTCGCCCGGCGCGAATGGAGGAACGAGATGTCCAGATCGCACGAATGCTGCGGGTGGAAGAGCTGGGCGGAGCTGGCCGGCATGGACGCCGAGGGGCGCCCGATCGCGCCGCGCCGGCCCGAGCCTCCGACGACTCCGCGGGATGACACGGCGCGCGAGCCGGCGCCCGGCGGGTGGCTCGCCCTGCTCGCGCGCGTCGTGCGCGCCCCGGGCCATGGACGCGTCGCATGAGCTGTCTCGAGAGCCGCATCGTCTTCCGCGAGCTCGTCGCGGAGGACACGCTCGCCTGCTACGTGAGCCGTCCGCCGGGATTCGATTTCTCGCCGGGGCAGTACGTGGACGTCACGCTCGTCGCCCCGCCATACGAGGACGCGCAGGGACCGACACGCAGCATGTCCATCGCGAGCGCGCCTGACGAGGCGGACCTCCTGCTGCTGATGCGGCTGCGCGACACCGCGTTCAAGCGGTCGATCGCCGAGCTGCCGATCGGCGCGCCGGTGCTCCTCGACGGGCCGGCGGACGACCTGTCCCTTCGCGGCGCGGACGGGCGCCGCATCGTGATGATCGCCGGCGGCGTCGGCGTGGCGCCCTTCCGCGCCGCGCTGCGCGCCGTCTCGCTCGACGGGGAGCGCGACCTCACCAGGCGCGGCTCGCTCGACGCGGTGCTCTTCTACTCGAACCGCCGCCCCGAGGACGCCGCGTACCTGGGCGAGCTGATGGGGCTCGAGGCGCTGATCGACGGCCTCCGCGTCGTGCCGACGATGACGCGCATGGAGACGTCGCGCCTCGACTGGACGGGGGAGACGGAGCGGCTGGGCGCGGCGATGCTCGCGCGCCACCTCGGCGAGCTGCGCGGGCCGCGGTACTACGTGTCCGGCTCCACGCTGCTCATCTCGGGGATCTGCCAGGAGCTCGAGCGCGCCGGCGTGCCCGGCGGCGACATCCGCATCGAGATGTACACGGGCTACTGAGGATGGGCGACGCAGCCATGCCGACCTTCGACGACGTCCGCGCGGCGCGCGAGCGCATCGGGGACGCGATCGTCCGCACCCCCGTGGTGCCCGCGCTCGCCCTGCGCGACCGCGTGCCCGGCGCGCTGCACCTCAAGCTCGAGAACCTCCAGCGCACCGGATCGTTCAAGGACCGCGGCGCGCTGAACCGCCTGCTCGCCCTCTCCCCGGAGGAGCGGCGGCGCGGCGTCGTCACGGCGAGCGCGGGCAACCACGCGCAGGCCGTGGCCTACCACGGCGCGCGGCTCGGCGTCCCCGTGCAGGTCGTGATGCCCGAGCACACGCCGCTCATCAAGGTCGCGAATACGCGTCGCTTCGGCGCCGACGTCCGCTTCCGTGGCGCCACGCTGTCCGACGCGATGGTCGAGGCGCGGCGGCTCGAGGCGGAGGAGCACCGCGTGCTCGTCCACGCCTTCGACGACGAGCGGGTGATCGCGGGGCAGGGGACGATCGGGCTCGAGCTGCTCGAGCAGCTTCCCGACCTGACCGCGGTCGTGGTCCCGATCGGCGGCGGCGGGCTGATCTCGGGGATCGCGCTGGCGATCCGGGAGCAGCGGCTCGGGGTGCGCATCTACGGCATCGAGTCGGCCGCGGCGCCCTCGGCGCTCGCCTCTCGTCAGGCAGGCCACGTCGTGAAGATCGAGACCACCGACACGATCGCCGACGGCATCGCCGTGAAGCGCGTGGGCGACCGCACCTTCCCCCTCATCGAGCGGTACGTGGACGACATCGTCGCCGTCGGCGAGGAGGAGATCGCCGCGGCCGTGCACCTGCTCCTCGAGCACGAGAAGGTGCTCGCCGAGGGCGCGGGCGCCGTGCCGCTCGCCGCGCTGGTCGGGGGCAGGCTGCCGATCGCCGCCGGCGACGTCACGGCGATGGTGCTCTCCGGCGGCAACATCGACGTCACCCTCGTCGAGCGGATCATCGCGCGGGGCCTCCTCGCCGACGGGCGCTTCGCGCGCCTGGCGGTGAAGGTGCCCGACCGTCCGGGCAACCTCGCCAGGCTCACGCAGCTCGTCGCCGACACGGGCGCCAACGTCATGCACGTGGCGCACCGGCGGGCCTACGCGGACATCTCGATGCGCGACGTGGAGATCGTCATGCACCTCGAGACGCGCGGCCGCGACCACGTGCAGGCCATCATCACCTTGCTGGAACGGCACGGCTTCCGCGTGCAGGAGGAGACGTGATGTCCACGTCCGGGACGACCGAGGTGCCGATGAAGATCGGCGAGCTCGCGCAGCGCGCGGGCGTCAACATCCAGACCGTGCGCTACTACGAGCGGCGCGGTCTGCTGCCCGAGCCGCAGCGGCGCCCGTCGGGCTACCGCGAGTACGGCCCCGACGCGCTCGATCGCCTCCGCTTCATCAAGCGGGCGCAGGAGCTCGGCTTCACGCTCGCCGAGATCGGCGAGCTGCTCGCGCTGCGGCTCGATCCGACCACTCCCGCTGCGGCGGTGAAGGCGCGCGCCGAGGCGAAGATCGCCGACATCGACCGCAAGCTGCACGACCTCGAGCGCATCAAGCACGCGCTCGTCCATCTCGCCGGGCGCTGTCACGGCGGACGGGGTCCCGTCGGGGACTGCCCGCTGCTCGACGCGCTCGGCCACATCGACACCACGCGACTCATCGCATCGGGAGGGACACGATGACCCAGGACGACGGACTCGCTCGGCAGGCGGACGGCATGCGCGTCGGCCGGATCGACCTCGATTGCTCGCTCACCGTGAACGCGGTGCTGGCCCACTTCCCATCCACCTTCCGCGTCTTCAACCGCTTCGGCGTGGACACCTGCTGCAGCGGCGTGCTGACGGTCGAGGATGCGGCGCGGGCGAACGGCGTCGACGCCGTCGCGCTGTGCGGCGCGCTGCGCGAGGCCGCCTTCGTGTAGGCGCCGCCATGCCGAACAGCAGCCACAGCCCGGGCGGGACGGGCCGCCTCTTTCCAGATGCCACGCTGCCGACGCGCGACGGCGGCACGGTGAGCCTCGACAGCTACCGGCCGAAGTGGGACCTGGTGATGGTGATGCTCGGGGCGGCCGGCGTGCCGCCGGAGGTGGCCCGCCTGCTCGACGCGCTCGCCGCGGCGCGGACGGACGTGGAGGCGGAGGACGGGAAGGTGCTCGTCGTGACGGCGGCGCACGGCCCGGCGCTCCCCGCGAGCTGGCCGTGGCCCTTCCCGCTGCTCGTCGACGAGGGCGGCCGGCTGCACGAGCGCGTGGGCGCCGTGGACGGCACGGGCGCGTCGGCGCCGGCGCTCTTCGTCACCGACCACTACCGCGAGATCTACGGCGCGATGCGCCCCGGCGAGCGGATGTGGCCGACGACCGCGAGGGAGGTCATCGAGTGGCTCGTCTTCGCCAGCATCCAGTGCCCGGAGTGCAACGTCCCCGAGTCCGACTGGTGAGCGCGATCAGCCGCAGATCGCGCTCGCCACGTCCTCGGCGCTGATGTCGCCGAAGTAGGCCCCCACGTCCACGAGGGCGAGCGCCGCGGCGACGGCGGGGCGCTCGTAGCGCACGCCGCGCAGCCGCGTCTCCAGCTCGCCGACGTCGCGCTGCCCCATGAAGTCGCCGAAGAGGCGCAGCGCCTCGATGCGGCCGTGCTGCACGTCCACGCGCGCGTCGATCTCCCCCGCCGGGAAGCGCTGCGCGCGCTGCACGTTGTACGGCGGATCCTCGCCGTAATTCCACGCCCAGCTGCCGTACTTCCGCTCGACGAGCGCGTGCACCGCGTCCCAGTCGGCGGCGGTGACCTCGATGCTCGGGATGCGCGCGCGGTCGCGCGTGCCGAAGATCGCCTCGAGCACGCGCTCGCGCAGCTCCTCGACGGTGATCGGCTCGCGCACGAACTCGCTGATGTTCGCCACGCGGCTGCGGATGGACTTGATCCCCTTCGACTCGACCTTGCCGGGCTTCGGGCGCAGCGCGGCGGTGACGTCGTCGAGGTTGGAATCGAAGAGCAGCGTCCCGTGGCTGAACATGCGGTCGGGGGTCGCGAACTGTGCGTTGCCCGAGATCTTCCGCCCGTCGGCGAGGATGTCGTTGCGGCCGCCCAGCTCCGCCGGCACGCCGAGCGCGCGCAGCGCGGCGATCACCGGCCGCGTGAAGTGGTCGTAGCGGCTGAAGCGCCCCTTCACCGCCGGCGTCATGAAGCTGAAGTTCAGGTTGCCGAGGTCGTGGTAGACCGCGCCGCCCCCGGAGA
>CAMLIT010000039.1 GCA_946480295.1 uncultured Gemmatimonadota bacterium | reverse complement strand
AGGCGGGGGACCTGAAGCAGCGCCGCATCGTCGACGGCGGGATGGGCTTCGCCAGTCAGAACGACCGCCGGCTCCACTTCGGCCTCGGTCCGCGCACGACCATCGACCACATCACCATCCACTGGCCATCGGGCACCGCACAGGTGCTGACCGGTCTCGCGGTGGATCGCGTTCACACCATCACCGAACCGGAGCGCTGATGACGGAAGCAGCTCTCATCCAGGCGCCGGCGCGGCGCGAGAGTATCTGGGCGTGGCTGAAGCCGGCGGAGACGCGCTGGCTCGCCATCATTCTCGGAACGATCGTCCTGGTCGTCTGCCAGTGGCGCTACGGCATCCTCGGCACAATCGCCGTGCTGCCCGTCGCCATCGGCACGAGCATGCTCATCGACATCGTGCTGTCGCTGGCGGTGCGGCACAGGTTTCCGAGCCTGCAGAGCGCGTACATGAGCGGCGTCAGCATGTCGCTCCTCCTGCGGCCGCCCGAGGGCGTGCTCTGGCCGTTCGCGCTGTGTGCCGTGATCACGATCGCGTCGAAGTACGCGCTCGTGTACCGCGGTCGGCACCTGTGGTGTCCGACCGATCTCTCGATCAGCCTCCTGCTGCTCGTCGTGCCCGGATCCGTGTCGGTGTTGAGCCACCAGTGGGGGAACGACATCACGACGAACCTCGCCATCTGGGCGTTCGGGATCTACGTGGCGTGGCGGGCGCGCATCTTCCACATCACGATCACGTACGTGATCGCGTTCGTGGTGCTCGCGGCGCTGCGCGCGACGATCGAGGGCGTCCCGATCGTGCCCGAGATCGCGCCCGTCACCGGACCGATGTACCAGCTCTTCGTCTTCTTCATGATCACCGATCCGCGTACGAACGTGTCCAGCCGGAAGGGGCGGATCCTCGTCGCGGTGCTCGTGGCCATGGCGGAGGCGCTGATCCGCGTGGCGGCGGATCGGGGCGTTCCGCTCCCGCCGGCGATCTACGCGGCGCCGCCGCTGTTCGCGCTGGCCGTGGTGGGTCCGATCGCGAAGTGGCTCGACCTCCGGCGCACCCGCGTCGCTCCGGCGGAGGTGAACCTCACGGGGTGGGGAGTGGCGCGGGCGAGCTGAGGACGGCACGAGGCGGAGTCGGGGGAGGGAGGGAACGCGACGGCGTCGAGGTCAGCTCGATCCGGAAGGGCGAGCCGGATGAACGAGAGATAGCGTCGGGAGCGTGGTTCGCGACGGAGGCGAGAGGATTCGAGCCATGCCGGCACCGAGGCCCGTCAGCGCCGCCGGATCGAGGGAGGCTCGCGCGACCCGGCGGCCATGGTTACCGTCAAGAGCTTAGGCACGCGCTGGCACGCCCGCATTCGCCGACCTCCGGGGCGGATTCGGGGCAAGCTCGAGCCGAGCCTTGCCTCGGCCGCCGCGATCTGCCGGCGCGAAAGTACTTCATCAGCCAGGCGTCAACACGTTGCACGACAAGCATCATCAGGCGTACGAGCCATAGATTGCCCCTGTAGCTCAGGTGGATGGAGCAGCGGTTTCCTAAACCTTTCGGTGAATCGCGGAAGTCGTTGTGAAACAAGAGCGGAGCCGCCTCGTTAGGCGGCTCCGTCTGATTTGCGGGGCAAATTTGGGGCAGGCTTGGCGGCCGCTCGCGCTGAGGCATCGGCGGATTCGCCGCCCCTGTCCGTGGCCGCGGCGGTCGGCGAGTGTGACGCGTCGTTCGTCCTCGGCTACACGGCGTTTCCGCTACTCGAGGCATCGATGCGCCTGGCTTGGCGGGATTTCGTCTCGCTCTCGGGGCCCGTGCGGTGTGAGTTCACCGGTCGTGCGTCCGGGCGGCTCTACCGGCCGATCGCCGACCCCAGGCGCGGCAGGACGATCTGTCGCTCCCTCCAGAATGCGCTCGCGCTGCTGGGAGACCACGGGTGGCGTCGTCGCGCCTGCGCGATATCCTGCGGCGATGGTCCTCGGCCGCCGAATGCGACGGCGACAGCAAGGTGGGAGCATCCTTCGCGCAAATCGGCAGCTGGGGCGCAGAGGTGGTGCACGACGACGTGGTGTGGCGCCGCCGCTCTGCGGCCGTAGTCCGGAGCGATGAGGATAGCGAGAGCGGCGGCGCCCCATGGGTGCGCCACCAGCTGGCAGGCACCGCGACGACCGGGGCGCGCGCCGCTCTCGGACGCCCATCGCGCTGCACACCAGGTGCCACCGCGACACAACACGACGACGCTGTGGTGAGCACCTCAGCCGGCGGGCGTCGGGCGGGCTCTCCCACGCTCGCCCTAGACGTGCTGATCAGAGCGGGCCCGAGGCCGATTACGTGCTGATGGCGCGATGCGGCCGGGTGAGCTCCACCGCCGCCGGTGCCCGGGGGGCCGCCGCTGGCTGATGATGCGCACGGCGATGGAGTTCCTTCGCTGACGTCAGCAGATGGATCACCTGATGTTTCAGCCGATCTGGTTGTTGAGCGCGTTCACCACACCCTGCGCGCCCGAGCTGCCGGTCAGTCCGGACGTCAGGCCGCTCAGCAGCTGGCCGAGGTTGCACAGGAGGCTGCCGACCGCGCCGGAGCCCTTCGCCGTCACGTTCGCCGCCGGCACGTCCACGCTCGCCAGCCCGAGGGCGTTCACACTAATCGCGCCGAGGTCGATGGAGGCGAGGCTGCACTGGCCCGGGCCCGAGCTCGTCACGCTGGCGGTCGTCGAGAAGTTCTGGGTCACGACGTTGGTGCCGAGCACGCCGCCCGTGAGCTGAAGAACGCCGCTCGCCTGCAGGCCCACGATCTGGCCGACGGTGTTCTCGACGAGCGCGAAGTTCGTGACGACGGCCTGGTTGATCGTGACGTTGCCGAGCTGGCCGATCAGCGGGAGCGAGAGGCCGGTGAGGCTGTTGAGGACGAGGCCCGTCCACTTCGGCGCCGCCTGGGTCTGCAATGACGGCCGCAAGTTGCTGGCATTCGGATGCGTCGGGCTGTCGGCGCAGGCACCGAGGCCGCAGGTGAGAGCGCCGGCGAGGCCGAGCGCGAGCGCAGTCGTGCGTCGTGACATGGGTGCCTCCTGGTGATGCGGTACGTGCGGTAGGGACGGGGACGCGCGTGGACGTCCATCCGTAGAGATGGGGCGGACGCACGAAGCACACCAGCCGAGGATCGCGCTCGCACCGGACGCGCGGCCCAGGCGGATCGCCTAACGCGGCCCGGTAGCCTGCAGGACCGAGGGGGCCCGCTCGTCCGTCGTGAGGGCAAGGCGCGCGTGGATGGCGGTCACGACTTCCGTCGGATAGATCGGCTTGCACAGCACGTCGGCGAACCCGGCGGCGAGCAGGGCAGAGCGCTCCAGGCGCGTGACGCGTGCCGTGATCGCCACGATCGGCATGTCGGCACTCCTCGGGTCGGACTGGATGGCCCGGGTGGCTGCTTCGCCGTCCATGTCCGGCAGGGCGAGGTCCATGAGCACGAGATCCGGGTGGCGCTCGATCGCGCGTGCGATGCCCTCACTTGCGCTCGACGCGAGCAGCACCTGGATGCCGGCGCGATCGAGGGCGGTCGCGTAGAGGAAGCGCGAATCCTCATCATCGTCCACGAGCAGCACGGTCCGGCGGGATGTCGGGCTCTGTTGCATGGTCGTGATAGCGGAGGGTGATGTCGACCGGCACATCGTCGCGTCGCGCCCCATCGTCCCCCCGGCGGCGGGTCACGACCATCAGCTGAATCACCGGACGCAACGCCGATGCCGCACCCGTGGTCGTCCGCTGCTGGCTGCGGCTCCTGCGCCCCGGAAGAGCGAACGGTGACATGGATCACGCCGGCACGGCACTCGCGGTTGATCGGCCGTGTCAGCGTCGTGGAGATCGTCGGACGCGGCACCCTGACACCCGTGACCAGCGAGGACCCGAGGCCCCGATGCCGGAGCGGCAGTTCGTCGATCGAGCGGGTCGACAGTGGGAGGTGTGGGAAGTCTGTCCCGACGTGGTGGAGCGACGACTCACCAGCGATCCCGCGCGGGCGCCGGACGGCCAAGAGCGCCGCCACGGCGAGCGCCGGGCGCACCTCCGCATCCCGGATCGCCTGCGGGCGGGGTGGCTCGCCTTCGAGACCGCGGGGCAGCGTCGGCGGCTCGCGCCAGTTCCGGAGCGCTGGCGCTCGCTCACGGACGTCGAGCTGGAGGCGCTGCTCGCACAGTCCCGGCCGGTACCGCGCCTCGCAGTTCCGTCGGAGAACTCGCGTAGTCCACAGCCCGATTGAGCGCCGGCAAGAGGTGGGGGCGTGTTCAGCGACTGGCGGTGCCGCGCTCGAAGCATGCTCTGCTAGGCACCGGATTGTCAGGCCGAACGAGCGCGTGCCTCCACCGTGGACGGACGGCGATCCAGCGCCCGACGCACGCGCTCGCACAGTTCCCGCGGCGTGAAGGGCTTCTCGAGGAGATCGGTGTCCCGGCCGAGCACCCCGTGATCGCCCAACTGGTCTCTGGCGAAGCCGGAGCAGAAGAGCACAGCCAGCGCAGGTTGCTCCTCGATGAGCCGCTGGGCGAGTGCGGCGCCGGACATGCCGGGCAGCACCACATCGGTCACGAGGAGATGGATCTGCCCGGCGTGCGCCTTCGCGAGCGTGAGTGCCTCTTCGGCATTGGTCGCCGGCAGGACCGTGTAGCCGCTCGATCCGAGCACGCGCTCGTTCAGACGCGCCAGCGCGCACTCGTCCTCCACGAGGAGGATCGTCTCGCGTCCCCCGGTGCTCGACGCGGTGGTCGTCGTCGGACGGAGCGTCGCCGGGGCCTTCTGGAAGAGTCGCAGGTACACGGACACCGCGGTGCCCGCGCCGACCTCGCTGTCGATCGCCACGTACCCGTTGTTCTGTTTGACGATGCCATAGACGGTTGAGAGCCCGAGGCCCGTGCCCTTGCCGGCCGGCTTGGTCGTGAAGAAGGGCTCGAAGGCGCGCGCGCGTGTCGCCGCGTCCATGCCGTGCCCCGTGTCCGTCACCACGAGTTCGGCGTACGCCCCGCCTTCGATTCGGGCGCCCCCAAACCGCGCGGACTGCTCCTCGCCGAGCGTCGTGGCGCGGATGGCGAGCGTGAGCTGACCGCCGTCGGGCATCGCGTCGCGCGCGTTCACCACGAGGTTGACGACGATCTGCTCCAGCTGACCCAGATCGGCATTGACGAGTGTGGGCGCGTCGTCCAGCGCCAGGACCTGGCGGATGTTTTCTGGCATGAGGCGTCGCAGCATGGGTTCGAGGCCAGCGGCGACCTCGTTGAGATCGAGCCGTCTGGGGCGCATCATCTGGCGACGGCTGAACGCGAGCAGCTGGCTCGTGAGGCGCGCCGCCCGGTCCGCGCAGTCCTGAATCTCATGCGCCTCAGGCGGCACGGTGCCGCAGTGCGTACAGCCCGCGAGCAGGAACGTCGCATTCCCGCTGATCGCCGTCAGCAGGTTGTTGAAATCGTGTGCGATGCCCCCAGCGAGCTGGCCCACCGCTTCCATCTTCTGCGCTTGGAGCAGTTGCGCCTGGAGCCGGCGCTGTTCGGTGACATCGACGAACATGCGGATGGTCCCCTCGATCGCTCCGCGGGGACCGCGCAGCGGTGCCGTCGAAAGGAGAACGTGCAGCATCTTGCCGTCCCGATGCAGACGCGTGCTCTCGACGTCGCGCAGCCGCTCGCCCCGTCGCTCCATGTCCCGCATGTGTTCGAACTCGCTCGCGAGATCCGGCGGGATCGTCGGGAGCGGCTTTCCGAGCACCTCCGCGCGCGACCAGCCGAAAAGCCGTTCCGCTTCCGGGTTCCACGTCGTCACGACGGACTCGCGGTCGATCACGACGATCGCCATCGGTGCAGCGGCGACGACAGACGCCAGGGTCGCATGCGCGGATGCGAGCGCCGCTTCCGCGTCGCGTCGCTGCGTGATGTCGGCGAGCATGGCGAGCATCCCACTGAACTGTCCGCCCTCGTCGAAGGTCGGGCTCGACGCGCACAGCGTCCAGACCAGATGGCCGTCGCGGTGCACGAAGGCGAACTCCTGCTGGTCGGACCGGCCGCGTTGTCGGGAGGCGAACAGCGTGCGCGCCAGGAACGCGTGCTCGGGGACGAGGAAGTCGAAAAGTAGTCGCCCGGTGAGTTCCTCGGGGGCGTAGCCGAGCAGGGAGGCGAGGCGAGCGTTCACGTACGTGGTCCGACCGACACGATCCACGAGCCACGCGCCCTCGTGTGTCGTGGCCATCAAGTCTCGGAACTGCGCCTCACTGCGACGAAGGGCGGCCTCCGCCTCGCCCCTCGCCGCTCGCGATGCCCGCGAGCGCGCCACGTGGGCGATGCGTCGATACGATCGAAGATGATTGCGTGCGTCGGTCAACGGCGGCCGTCCGGATGTGCGGTGGTGTCCCAGCGTTCGGGCTGCAGAGCAGACGCAGCGCCGAAGCTCCACACACCGAGTATCGGCGCCGCGCGCGACACCTGAAGCCGGCTGCTCGTTCGAGGGAGCTTGCTCGCTGGCGATGCCCATTCGAGTGGTCGCCCCGAGGCACGCTCCCGCCGAGAGCACCATCGCCGGACGACCGTGCGGGCACCGTGACGCTCGGCTGGCCTCACGGGCGCTGGAGGCCGGCGTCTGATAGCTCCTCCCAGCCGGTGGGCACGGCCGCGAGCCGCCGCTTCTCCGTGGGCGATTCGAAGACCAGCCAACCGTAGCGGTACGCCTCGGCCAGGTGCTGCGCGCGCCGCTCGGAGGCGCTGGGGACCGTCACGTAGAGGGTCCATTCGATGCCCGCCGCGTCGCGGATCGTTCGCGCCACGTGTCTGCTCGCGGATCGTTGGAGGTCGCTGTCGTGGACGGACGTGCACCCGCCATCCGCGTGACGAGATCACGGATGTTCCGCGCCAGTTGCGCGTCTCGGCCGACGGCATCAGGATGCACCGCGCGTCGAGCCTCGGGGAAAGGCTCCGACGTGGACGTGGACCGTCTGGTCGGCCGCGCCCGTTGCGGGCGCTTTACTCGTCATCCGCGGCCGTGAACCACCCATGGACGGCCTTGACGACGAGGGCAGGGTAGGTGGGCTTCAGCGGGGCGTCGGTGAACGCTTCCGCGAGTAGCGCCGCCCGTTCGTAAATCGACACGCTGGCGGTGATCGCGAGCAGGCCCCGTGTCCGTGCACTGCAGGTCACACCGGCTCGCACGGGCCATCTCGGCGCCGTGCATGGTCCGGCAGCCGGAGATCGAGCAGAATCACGTCCGGGTGGCGCTCCGCCGCGAGCCGGATGCCTTCCGCGCCGGTGTCGGCGAGCCTCACGCGAAAGCCCGCGTGTTCGAGCGCAGTGGCGTCCAGCCATGGGCAGTCCGCGTCGCCGTCGATGAGGAGCACGGACGGCGTTGGCCTGCGGCGGTCCACCATGGACGCGAATCCGTCGACGAGCTCCTTCCGGCGCGCGTTCGTTGATCGCTGCGCCGGGCCGTTTCAGGGCCATGCGAGTGCCATCCGCTCGCGGGAGAGCCGACGTGCGTTCGCGCTCTGGAGCACGCGAGGCACATCGTACACGCGGCCGTGCTCGCCCGTTCCCGATGCCTCGTGGCATCCTACGGCTCGCTTGGCGTGGCCTGGCGAGACGGGGGCCCTAGCCAGGCAGCGGCTCCTGGCGCGGAGCTACGCCGAGCGGCGGGCGGAGGCGATCGAGGAGAGTCCTTCGGGCGCCAACTTGGCGAGAACTCGATGGAGGCCGCCGTGCCGATCTTCCCCGTCGGCCAGCACTCGACGGTGGGTATCGGGGTCGTATTCGCCGGTGAGCAGCCACGTCGGATCGACGCCGTAGTGCGCGACCGCGGCGCTGACCACCTCCACCGCGGGGTGCGGCTCGAGCAGGTCGATGCTCATGCGCAGGGCCAGTTCGCTCACGCCCAGCCGCTCCGCGACGTCCTCCCAGTCCTGGTCGTCCGGCTTGGCGAACAGCGCGCGCAGGCGCGCCGCAATCTCCTGGCTTCGTGGGTCGGTCATGCGCGTCGGTTCGGGGAAGGGCACCTGCCGTCGGCGGACGAAGACCTAACGACGCAATCGGCGCACCGCAAGCTCGATCGCGGAGCGGCCGTGTTCGAGAGGCCGTACCCATCGTGGGACAGATACAGCACGGGCACGCCGCGACTCGACGCCCTCGCATTCTGGCGGCCCGCGGCATCCGCGAGCGAAAAACCGGCCACATTTTGGGCGACCGGTTCACTGTCGTGAGCGAGGTGTCCTTCGCGCTCAGCGCCGATCGGGTCCTCGACAAAGTACCCAGCCATGGCCAGCACGGCCTCGCACGCGCGGCGGCCGGTGCACCCGCGGCCTCGAAGGCGAGCCAGCCCTTCGCGAGCTCCTCCGCGACGAGCGACCGGCACACGGGCTTCGCCTGTCGATCCGACGCCGATCGCGCCAAGGTCGGAATCTGGTGCGAGCGTCTCGGCCGGATGCGCGGGCGGACGCGCACGCCAACTGAGCCGGTGACGCTCGCGCCGCCAGTAGGTATTCGGCGAGGTCGCCGTGATGATCGACGTAGCCGCGGCTTCCCGGAATCCGCGTGCGCCTCCGTCACTCCTTCCGGCGCCGGATGCGTAGCGGAACGCGTGTCGCGGCTATCCCGCGGTCCACCGGGGCGCTGCAATTCAGGGCCCGGCGCCTGAGCCGTCATCGCTTCTGCCTCGCTGAGAGCCTTTAGTGCTTCTGCCGTGGGGCGATACTTAGGTGTAGATGGGCCAGTCTTTCTCGAAGCTGGCCAAAGCCGCACCCGTATCAGTGCACGTTCAGACCGGCCGAGAAGCGCACACCCGTCGTGAGGCGGGGCCGCAAAGCCTGGAGTCTCTCTGGCGTCACGTCGAGCCGCCGAGATCGTCCGGTTACGGAGCCGAGCCGAGATCGCGGTCTCCTGCCGCTTCAGGGCTCGACGTTCGTGGTGTCGAACTGAAGCTGCGCAGCTCCAGCCCTCTGATGTCGCGCGTTGCGGGCCTGCCTCCGCCATGCGAGCGATCTCCGTCCTGAACTACTCATGATGCGCCGCCCCATTCTTGGAACGTCGCCGGCCCGTGACGTGCGGCCAAGCACGCCGGCAGGCGTAGGCGATGGCGTTGATGATGTGCCGCCGGGCACCCCACCCCGCCCGGCCATCGTCGAATCGTGGGCTCGATGCCGCGCGTTCGCCGTCGATCCGCAACTGCAGGGCGGTGGCGTGGCCCGCCTTTCCGACAATGAACTACGGCAGCGCCTCCGGGCCGACGCCCGGCTCATCCGAGCAGCGCGCCCGCACCTCGAATGGCTTGCGTCGGCTTTCATCGCCATCGCGCGCGTCGTCTGTCTGGTCGACGGTGACGGAATCGTGCTACAGGCGATCCATTCGAAGGTCGACCGGCGCGGGTCGACCGCTCTCGTGCCCGGCTGCATGCTTGCCGAGGCGGTCGTGGGCACCAACGGAGCCGGCACCGCGCTCGCCGCGGGGAAACCGACCTTCGTTGAAGGCGCCGAGCACCGGGCCTCTGTCTTCCACGACGGCACAAGCATCGGTGCCCCGATTCTCGGTATGGATGGGGAAGTCCTTGGGGCGGTAAGTCTCGTCACAGAACCCGTCGTAGGCGCGGCCGAGCGGCTCCTGACGGTAGCGCATGCTGCCTTCGCCATCGGCAACGCACTCCGGTACCAGGCCCCCATGGAGTTGGAGCCCTCGGGTCAAGGCGGCCAACCGCAGGCTGTGGTCGATCGTCGGGAGGGGCGGTGTGAGGACCGGTGCGTGTCCGTTGGCGACGAGCGCCGCGGTCCAGCGGCGCTGTATCAGCGCCTCGTCGACGTCCAGGACTACGCGGTCTTTGCCCTGGATGCGGAGGGCACTGTGCTCACCTGGAATCCCGGTGCCGAACGACTGAAAGGGTACGCCGCCACTAAGATCGTCGGTCAGAACTACAGCGTGTTCCACCCGGCATGGGCGGCCGCCCGAGGGATGCCTGCCGCTCGCCTCAGACGCGCAGCCGCGGAGGGCCGCGCGGAGGACCAAGAATGGTGGGTGCGCTCCGACGGCACCCGATTCTGGGCTGGAGTCGAGATCACGGCGCTGAAGGATCCCTCGAACGGTCTCCTTGGATTCGCTGCGGTCGTTCGCGATCTCACGACGCAGCGCCGGGCGGAGGAGGCGCTCCGTGAGAGTGAAACCCGGTTCCGCGTTGCCTTCGATCACGCCGCGATCGGAATGGCATTGACGAACCCCGTCGATGGCCGGTGGATCCGTGTGAATAGGTCGTTGTGCGCGCTGCTCGGCTACACCGAAGCGGAGCTGACCGATCGCACGTTCCAGTCACTCACGCATCCCGACGACCTCGCGAGAAACCTCGCGCTCGTTGAGCAAGCGCTGGCAGGCACATGCGACGAATGCCAGCTGGAGAAGCGCCTGCTGCACAAGCGTGGCCATTCGGTTTGGGTCGCGATGTGTGCCTCTGTCGTTCGCGATGATGCCGGGTCGCCGCGCTACTTCATCGCGCAATTCCAGGACATCACGAAGCGCAAGGAAACGGAGGAGGCCCTCCGCGCGAGCGAGGCACGTTATCGCGCACTCCATGATCGGGCCGCCGTTGGCATCGGCTTGACCGATCCGGACGGGCGACTCATCCAGGTGAATCCGGCGCTCTGCGAACTCCTGGGCTACTCCGAGGCGGAGTTGTTGTCGCTCACGAATACGGACATCACCGCTCCTGAGGATCGCCCCGCACAACGTGCGCACCTCGGCCGGCTGCTCTCGGGCGACCTTCGCGCGTTCACCATGGAGAAGCGCTACGCTCGGAAGGATGGAGGCACCGTCTGGGGCCGCACATCGGTATCCATCATCCGTGATGATGCGGGCGCCCCGCAGCACCTCATCGCCGTGATCGAGGACATTTCGGACCGCAAACAGGCCGAGGAGGATCTGCGCGAGAGCGAAGGTCGATACGCACGTATCGCGGCGAACGTGCCGGGGATCGTGTACCAGTTTGTCTACCGCCCAGACGGCACCAAGGGCTACACGTTCGTAAGCGACGCCGCGCGTCACGTGCTCGGGATGGAGCCGGCGGTGTTGCTTCGCGACTCGGACGCGTTCTTGCGTCTCGTGCCACCCGGCGATCGCGAGGCGCTTGCGGCCGAGGCTCGTGCCGCCGCCGCCGCGCACGGCGCGTTCCGATGGGAGGGACGGGTGGTGCTCCCCTCCGGTGAGGAGCGGCGGCTGCACGTGATCGCCCAAGACCGGCGATTGCCCGATGGAAGCATCGGATCGGATGGCATCGCCATCGACATCACCGAACGACATCGCGCGGCGGAGCGTCTCGCGGCGAGTGAGCAGCGCTACCGGTCCTTGTTCGAATACAATCCGGACGCGGTGTTCTCCCTGGATGCGGCAGGAGTCTTCGTCAGCGCCAATCCAGCCTGTGCGGCCATCTCGGGATACGAGCCGAATGAGTTGATTGGCACGTCCTTCGTCCCCCTCGTCGCCCCCGAGGACCTCGACCGGGTGCTCGCGACCTTCCAGGCTGCGGTGAACGGCACGGCGAACCAGATCGAGGCCAGCATCCGCCACAAGTCGGGGCGCCCGGTGCCGCTCGCTGTGACGAGCGTGCCGATCATCGACCGCGGACAGGTGCTCGGCGTGTTCGGAATTGCGAAGGATCTCACCAGCACGCGCGCGCTTGAGCAACAACTCCGGGAGGCGCAGAAGCTGGAGGCCGTCGGACGACTGGCGGGAGGGGTGGCGCACGACTTCAACAACCTCCTCACCGTCATCTCCAGCTACACGCAGCTCGTGATCGCTGATGTGGGACCGGAGACAAGCATCGCGGCGGACCTGGATCAGGTACGGCAGGCCACTGCTCGCGCCACAACCTTGACGCGCCAACTCCTGGCATTCAGCCGTAAGCAGATGCTCCGCGCCCGCCGCCTGGATGTCAACAAGACGGTGATGGAAGTGAAAGGCATGCTGCAGCGAGTGATCGGCGAAGACATCCAAGTGGAAGTGGCGCTCGCGTCCTCGCTGTGGCCCGTCCATGCGGATGCCGGGCAGCTCACGCAGGTGGTGATGAATCTCGCGGTCAACGCGCGAGATGCCATGCCGCAGGGTGGGACGCTCTTCTTTCACACCGCGAATCTCTCGGTCGATTCGGCAGCAGCGGCGGCATACCCCGGCGCCGCTCCAGGCGACTACGTGCAGCTCCTCGTGCAGGACACCGGGGTCGGTATCGACCGAGCGGTGCTACCGCACATCTTCGAGCCGTTCTACACGACGAAGGCGATCGGCCATGGGACCGGACTCGGGCTCGCCACCGTGTACGGCATTATCAAGCAGAGTGGCGGATGTGTGCAGGTCGAGAGCACGGTGGGCGAGGGAACGCGGTTCACGATCCTGCTGCCGCGCATGACGGGTGAGCCCGCGAGCGGCGCTATCCCGACTGAGGCGCCGCTGCCGCGCGGTACTGAGACCATCCTGGTGATCGACGACGAGCCGACGGTCCGCGCTGCCGCACGGCGGCTGCTCGCCTCGCTCGGCTATGGCGTGCTCGAGGCGGAGAGCGCGACGGACGCGCTGCAGATGATGACGCTAGCGGACGGACACGGATCTCCCGTTCGCCTCGTATTGACGGACGTGGTCATGCCGGGGCTCAATGGACGTGCCTTGGCCGAGCAGGTGACCGAACACTGGCCGGACGTGAAGGTCGTCTACATGTCCGGATATACCGATGACGAGATCCTCCGGCGCGGGCTCTCGCAGCCCGGGAGCGAGTTCCTGGAGAAGCCGTTCACGCTCGAACGGCTCAGCACCGTCGTTCGGGATGCTCTCGGTGCAGGGAGGCGATGATCTTGCCGGCACGGCCGCCTCTGGCCCGAGAGAACCGAAAGGGTGAAAGCCTCCGCCTGGACGTCCCGTGCTTCGGCCTCACGAGGATCCGCGTACGCCGGACAGTTGCGCCTCGAGTCGCGCTGCCAACGGCGGTCGGAGGACCCGCGTGGCTGTGGCGGATGCTAACGGGCGGCCGGTTTGCGGCCGATACTTCAGTCAGAACAGACTTCACCTCGGCCGACGCGGGCCACTCATGCCGAACGATCTGACTCGACCCACCATCCTCGTCATCGACGACAACGAGCCGCTGCTCCTCGCCTGCGCGCGAGCGCTGCACCGCGCCGGTTGTACCGTCCTCCTCGCGCATGATGGGGCCACTGCCATCGAACAGCTGCGGATCGTGCGCGGCTCGGTGGACCTGCTGATCGTCGATCTCGGGCTCCCCGATCTCTCGGGCCGCGAGCTCGTGAAGCGCGCCGGTATCGACGCGCCAGTCCTCTACATCACGGGCACAGACGTCGACGGTGGATCCGGCACCCCAAGGCGATCGCTGATCGGGCAGATCCTTCTCAAGCCGTTCCGGCTCGAAGCGCTGACGGAGCGCGTGTCGGCGCTCCTCGACCTCGACGGCGATCCCGACCCGACGATGGCTCCGGCCGCGTGAGGCTGCCTCTCGCGACGCGCAGAATTATCGGAGCGGGCTGAAGATGCACGGCGCAGCGCGGGGCCACGCCCGTGCCTCGTCCGCCGCGCGCCGTCGAGACGCCGGTGCGCCTCGACTCGGCGCGCTGTCATGACGGCGGCGATGCGGGAATTGCGAATCAGGGCCCGGCGACGACGCTGAAGACGACGGTGCGCGTCGTCGTGGCCACAGGCCCCGCGGACACCGTGGCCGAGAGCTCGTACTTGACGCTCAGCCCTGCTGCGGTTTCCGGCGTCGCGATGGGTCCGACTACGTCCTGATCGGTGGTCGTCAGGGTCACGGCGCCAACGCTCGAGGCGCCGGGCGGGGCGACCAGTTGGACCGTGAGGGAGACACCGGCTGGCATCGGTGACTCCAGGCGTGCGACGATCTTCTGATTCGACGCCGAGGTGGTCACCGAATACGTCGTCGTCGATTCCGCCACGGGATCGGGTTGACTGCCCGCGGTCGCCGTCTGCACGGTCATCGGGCTGGGATCACCCGAGACGGCGATCGTCTGCGCAGCAAGTGGGGCCATCGCACCCGCGCTCATCCCCACCAGCAGCAGCTTCACGAGCATGCCAGCGCGAAGCCGCGGCACCAGCGCACAACGAACCTTCCAGCGGACCAGAGGCCATCGTGAAGGAGGGGCATCCGAGGATGCCCCTCCTTCGGCGATGAGGCGAGCGCTCACTGGATCGTGAACGTTACAACGCGCTGCAGGTTGCTGGCCGCCGTGGCCGTCACCCCCGCAGCGAGAGTGTAGGTGATCGTGTTGCTCGTGGCGGACAGATTAGTGATGCCGCTCACGAGGCTCTGGGCCGAGGCGGACGTCGTCGCCGTCAGGGAGACCGCACCAGCGCTGGTCGCGGCGCCGGCGCCGTCCGGATCGGCGAGATTCACGCTCAGCGTCACGCCGGTGGGCATCGCGCTGTCGAGATAGCCCGTGATCTTCTTGGCCGTCGTCGAGTTGGTCGTGACGTCGTAGGTCGTGGTGTTGTCGGTCGCGGAGGCACCACCCGCGCCGACGGACATCGCGCCCGGGTTGCCGGACACGGAGATGGTGTTCACGTCGGTCACGCTGAACGTGACGGTCTGGGTGGCCGTCTGAGCGGAGGCGACCTGCGCCAGGCCCAAGGTCATCGTGGCGATCAGGAGGGTCCGAACGATCGTGGATACGCGCTTCACGGAATACCTGTCCTTCAAGGTGTGAGGAGTTGGTGCTGCCCGGCGCAGCGGATGCCCGACATCGCTGTCGGCAATCCCCCTACGCCTGTGTCAGGAGCATCGGCCTAGCGAGAGAAATGTTTAGGGTGTCCGCTGTCCTGAATTCCTCACCACCGTCGTCAGGCGTTGGCCGACTTTAGTGTAGGGACATTTGACCGATACTCAAGACATCATCGGTCGACATGGGACCGCGCACTGCAGGACGTAGAACCCAGACGAGACATGAGGACGTTCGGTTCGATTAGCGTTGTGTTGGCGGCCCTCTCGGGGCTCGCGCCGGCCGCGCTGGCACAGATCAGTGTAATTGGCAAGACCGTCGTCGAGCGGCAAGCCCAGCCTGGCACGAGTTACACAGGCACCTTCGTGATTTCGAACGCGTCGGCCGTGCCCGAGGAAGCCAAGCTGTATCAAACGGACTACGCCGCGACGGCGAGCGGCAACAACAACTACGGCCCCCCCGGGTCGCATGCACGATCGAATGCGCGATGGGTGGCGATCCCCACGTCGCACATTACCGTGCCCCCGAAGTCCACGCGGACCGTCAGCTTCACGGTCTCGGTGCCGACGGACGCCGCCCTGCGTGGGACCTACTGGAGCATGCTGATGGTCGAAGGGGTCCCGCGCGGTTCGGCGGCATCCGCGCATCCGTCCGCGCACCGCCAGGTCGAAGTCGGCATTACCGCGCGGATTCGCTATGCCGTGCAGATCGTGACCGATGTCGGCCCCACCGTTACGCCCGAGGCCAAGTTCGCGTCGCCGGTCGTGTACGCGCTCGCGAATGGCTCGCGCGTGCTGCAGTTCGACTTGCAGAACACCGGCATCCGCGGCTTCATGCCCGTCTTCACGGTGGAGCTTTACGATGCGCAGGGGAATCGGATCACCACCGCCAAGGCTCCTCGCGAGATGACCTACCCCGGCGACTCGCTCCGGCAACGATTCGATCTGGGGCGCGTGCCCCCCGGGCGGTACCGGGCGATCGTGACGATGGATGCGGGCGACGACGTCGTGCTCGGGGCGCAATACAATCTGACGCTGTAGTCGTTGCGTATCGGGAGTGGGCGGCGCCGCGCGCTCCGGGCCATCACGGCCGGAGTGCTCGCGTTCGCGGCGGCGCGCGGGGCGGGCGCCCAAACGGTCGGAGGAGCACGCCGTGGTTCGCGCGGGTTGGTCGTGCAGCGCCTCGGCCCTGCACAACTCAACGCGGCGCCGGGCGCCAACGCCACGCTCCGCTTTCGGGTCCGGAACGACCTCCCGGATGCGAGACGTATTCAGGGCGCGCTCGAGCTACCGCGCGGATGGCGGTTGATCATCACGGATCCCGCGATGATGCTCGCGCCGCACTCGGACGAACTCGCGCTCTCACGGATCGCGATCCCTGCGAACGCGCCCGCGGGCGGATGGACCGTCCGGTATCGGCTGCTCGGGACCTCCGCCGTCGATTCGGTGATCGTCCTGGTTCCCGAGCGGCGCGACGTGGAGTGCTCCGTCCGTGCGGCGCCGACCTACGCCGTCGCCGGCCAGCACTACACTGTCGAGTTCACGGTGCATAACGGCGGGAACGGCAAGGTGGACGTGCGGCTCGCTGCCACGGCAAGCGACAGTGTACCCGTGCAGCTTGACCGCACCGCGCTGCGTCTGGAGGCCGGGACGAATGCCGTCATACATGCCGAGGTGCATCCGAGCGACCGCGTGGCCCAATCCACCAGCCATCGTGTGCGCCTCGCCGCTACAGTGATCGGCGACACGGCCCGGCCGGCACCCGCCGTCAGCGTGGTGGCGCTCATTCCGACGCACGCCCCTACGGTCTCACGATTTCGCCACGTTCCGGCGGAGCTCTCCGTTCGGCGCATCGACAACACCGGGGCGCTCAGTGGCGAGCTCCAGGGAGGCGGTTTGGTCAGTGCCACTGGACGGACCTCGGTCGACTTTCTGCTGAGAGGACCGGGGAATGACGGGTCCCCGTTTGGCGCGCAGGATGAATACCGGGTCGGCCTCCGGAATCCGCGTTACCAGGTGCAGGTCGGCGATCAGGCGTACGAATACAGCGCGTTGGGCCTCGCGGGGCAACCGGGCTTCGGCGCGGACGCGGAGATGTCGGCGGGTGTACTCACGATCGGTGCAAGTGCGACCCGGGATCGAAGGGCGTACGCGTATACCCACGAGAGCGATCGCACCCTTCGCCTGAGTGTCCAGCTCCCACTCCAGTCGCTCGTAGGCATCGGCTATCGGCATCGCGACGGCTTCGATGCCGCCGCGATCTGGATGGCGCACGGGACGCTTCGGCCCAGTCCTTGGGCCTCGGTGGAGGGCGAATACGCGTTTGGCGGACAGGGCGCGAAGCAGGGTACCGGATACGCGCTGCATGCGTGGGGCAGCACCGGCGTGCTCGCGTACACACTTCGGCGAGCGAGCGCCGACTCGAGCCTGCCGGGACAGATGCGCGGCACGAGTTCGACGGACGGAACGCTGACGCTGCATCCCGATGCCGCGTGGTCGCTCACCGGCAGCTTCGCCAACGAGCGCGCGAATCGCCCGTCCTTGCGACGGCAGCAGGCCATTGGTAGTCGCCGCAGCGTGGAGGGCGGTGTGGCCTGGGGCGACGCGCTGGGCATCTCACTGCGTGACGTGACGGAGTCCGGGATGGCCATGGTGGGACAACCCACCGGCGGTCCACTCGGGCGTGAGTCCACGTCTCTTCGCCTGAATGCCGGTCTGACGCTGGGCGCGAAATACCTTCGCGGCTCGGCGGAGCAGGGCACCACGACCACCGACGGACCGACCGCGCGGTATCCCTTCCGACGCCTCGTCGCGATCGGCGGCATCAGCGAGCAGCGCACATCGTTCTCCTTCTCGGTCGAGCGCACGACCGGCATGGGGCCCTACTCGCTCGTGGACGATGATCGGCTGGGCATCACCGCGCGTGGTGCCCTCCGGTTGCGCACCGGCACGCGATTCAGCGCGTCCGTCAGCACGACACGGTACGGCCGCCCGGCACCACGCGTCTGGTCCATCCTCGACATCGGCGTGTCGCAGGACCTGGCGTTTGGCCATCGCGCGAGCTGGCGCGCGCGATCGGCGTCGGCTTCGGATGCCGGACCATTCTGGCAGCCCAAGAGCGAATTCGAGTACCGCATGCCGGTCAAGGTGCCCGTGGGGGCGGCGAGCGATGCCGCCACCCTGCAGGTGCACGTGGGCGACCGTGATGCCAACGCGCCGCTCCGCGGAGCACTGGTGCGACTGGACGACCAGCTTCGCGTCGCGAACGCGCAGGGCGACGTCACGTTCTCGGGGCTCCGCTCGGGCACGCATTATCTCGAGATCGACCCGAGGACCCTTGGCGCCAAGCGGACCACGGTGCCGGAGACGCCACTCGCGATCGCTGCCGAATCGGGTGAGGAGCGCCAGATCCAGATCATCGTGGCTCGTGCGGGGGGCATCCGCGGTGTCGTGCGGCAGGCTGCGCCGCGTGATGACGCCCCGCTGAGCACGGGGGATAGCCTCCGGCTTCAGGATGTCGGACCGATGGCGGGCGCGGTCATACAGCTCACGTCCGGAGCCGATACGGTGCGCGCGTCGACCGACGATTGGGGGCAGTTCACGATCGCGCGGTTGCTACCAGGGCGTTGGGAGCTCACGCTGCCGAGCGACGGCCTGCCTCCGCATACCGGGCTCTTCGGTGGCCCGCGCACCGTCGATATTCGGCCCGGCAGGGTCAGCACGCTCGCGCTCCAGATCGTGCCGACACGACGCGTCGAAATCGTGGCCGAGGCCAATCTGTCCGTGACCTCTCCTCCCGGCAGCCTGCCGATCAATGCGGCGCCGGAAGGAACAACGGCACGGGCGACGAGCCCACGACGATCCGTGATCCCGAGGCCCTCGATCGACCATGGGGTCGGCGCGCCGCACCGATACACCGTGTCGCGGTGGGATGCGAGTCTCGTGTCCATTGCACGTGCGATGTATGGCGATGGCTCGCTGTGGCCGCGCATCTGGCTCGCGAATCGCTGGCAGCTCCCCGACCCCGATCAGCTGCGGCCAGGATTGGTGCTCGTCGTGCCCGACCCGGGGCCGTTGACATCGGCAGATATCCGCGCGCGCGATGACTACATCGCGCACAGCGGTCCGGCGACGCGATCCCGCATCACCCCGCCGGCGGCCTGGCGGCCGCCGGTCGTTCGCCATACCTACACGGTCACGCGATGGGACGTAGGGTTGATGTCCGTCGCCCGGATCATGTACGGCGACGCACGGCTCTGGCCCAAGATCTGGCTCGCGAACCTCGACCAGATCAAGGACCCGGATGTGATCGTCGCCGGCCAGGTACTCCGCGTTCCCGAGCCGGCGCCGCTCACGCCAGATGAGCTGGCGGCGCGCGATCGCTATTTGAGGGGACAACGCTAGAGGGTGATGCAGCAACGCCGGGCAGTCGCTCACCGCTTGGACTACTGAGCAGTTGAGGTGGTCTCGCAGAGCGCGCCCAAGGACCACGCAGCTGCGGACGGGCGCTCGGCGAATCGGCAACTCGACTGCGAGTACCCTTCAGATCTCCTGCGCGAATCGGGTCCGGGAATTTCCGTACACCCCGACCGGAATCTCACCAGTGCCCGCGAGCCGTGGCTTGCCCTACAATAACCTCAGCTATTGTTCTGGCGCAGATGCTCGTGCTCCCTCCCGCCTCGCAGTCGCCCTCCGACATGGCTGGGCCGCACAGTCCCGACAACGCCGATGATGCGGCGATCGCGCCGCACGTGCGTGAAGTGGCGCGACTGATCGCGTCGGCCGCCGGCCAGGTCGAAGTCCAAGCAAGAAACAGCGAAGCTCCCTTGTGGGCTTCGTGGATGAACGCCGCCGCCAGGGCTGGCTTGCGCATGAAGTCCTCGCGGAGTTCGAGGCACTCGCCTCACCGTCCCGTCAGGCTCTCTCCGACGGCATCGTAGGCGAGGCTCAAGGATTCGCCGATGGATCAACCTAACGGCTCCGTTAGGTTTGCCCACACCGTGAGTGTCGCCACCATGCCCTTGATCTCTCCCGTCGTTCTCCTCGTTGATGATGATCGCCCGTTCCTCCGCGCCTGCGCGCACGTGCTTCGCGCGGCGCGCTACCACGTGATCACCGCACAGGACGGGAGGACGGCACTCGACGCGATGGCCGACCCGTCGACCACGGTTGACCTGATGGTGGTCGATGTCGGGCTGCCGGACATGTCGGGCGAGGACATGGTGCGACGCGCCGCTCGCCCGGTGCCGGTGCTATATATGTCGGGTCACGCGAACGTCGGTCCGCGAGGGCTGCGGAAGCCATTCACCGCGATGAACCTCCTGTGGCACGTCGCGGAACTAGTCGGGAGCGGCTCGCCGTCACCGCCTGTGGCGCCCGCCGCCTGAGTATGCGCATGAGCGGAGCGACGACGGCCGCGACGCGCTCCTCTCGCGCCTCCGACGTGCCCAGCTGAAAATGAGCGGTGCGAACCAGCGGAGGGTTGAGGCCATTGCGGCACCGATGGTGGGACGGCACTGTTCCGATGCAACCGAGGCTGGCGAGGATACGGGCTGGCGGGCCGAACGGATCGCTCGTCGCCTCTCGGAGTCGAGCATGAAGAGATCCGCTAACGCGGCAGTGCAGACGATGGGTGTCGACGTTCCGAACGCTCGGCTGCCGGAGCGCTCGGCCGTCGACGAGCCGTCACGCAGCGATCCCGTCCTGTGCAACCAGTATCGCTTGGTGATCGAGGAGGTGCTGGCCTGTCATGCCTCGACGGCCGACCTTCCGCTCACGACGCGCATGTGCCTGGCGCGAGACATCCAGCGTGCGCTGGAGCAGTCCGGCGCCCTGCTCGCGGGGCGTCAGGATCGTCCGGGGACGCGCTGACCCATCCAGTGGATGCTGGCGAGACATCGCTTGGCCGCTGTGCGATACCGAGGCCAGACTCGGCGCCCGCCAGTGCGCGTGGGCGATGCCGCGGGGCAACGGTGACACGACGGCCAACCGGCAAAGAGCGCGAATCGGGGGTGGTATCATCCGATCAGCGGTTACCGGACGCCGTGTCGGCGTTCGCCCGTCGCGCGGGATCGCCCGCGCGATATGGTAGACGGGCCCGGTGACCAGGAGGCCTAGCGAGTGCTTCCGGGAGACGCATCCACCAGCGGGGATCCACCAAAGGACGGCACCGTCACCGAGGACGATCCCGAACCGCGCCTCGCGCCACACTCGGTCGCGCTGCTCCTAGACCATTGCGAGACGAGTGCCGATCTGCCGAGGATTCCCGCTCATTACCGCACGACCCCGATGCTCATCCACGGCCGTCGAGCGCATGCCGGATGGCGCTCGTCAACCGCTCGCTCGTGAACGGCTTCTCGATCAGGGTAACGCCGGGCGTTCCCAGCCCGCGTCTGAGGATCTCGTCGTCCATGTAGCCGGACATGTAGAGCACTGGCGTGCTCGGATGGTGCGCCGCCACATGCTCACCGAGCGCCCGGCCGCTCTCCGCCGGCATGATAACGTCCGTGAGGACGAGAGCGATCGCGTCCCCGTGTTCCTCCAGCAGGCGAGCGGCCTCCGCGACGCCGGAAGGCCGCGCTCGAGCGCGCGCTCGCGGGCGGGCCCGCGCGACTGCGCTACTGCGCACACGTCGTGGGCGACGGCCCGGCCTTCTTCAACCGCGTGGATGACCTCGGAATCGAGGGAATCGTGTCGAAGCGGGCGGACAGCAACTACCGCCCGGGTGAGCTGGCGTGTGACTGGCTCGAGGTCACGCGTTGGCGTACGTACACGGTCGTCATCAGTGGCATCGAGCACGACGCGGTCGGCCGCATCGAGGCGTTGCTCGTCGGCATCCCTGAGGGCGACGCGCTGCGCTACGCTGGCCGCGTAGAGCTCGGGTTCGGGCGACTCGGCGCGCTCCTGCCAGAGCTGCGGATGCACACGGTGACGCGTTCTCCATTCGAGGGCGAGTGGCGCACGCGCCGACGCACCTGGGTCGCGCCGCAGTTCGCGCTCGTGGTCTGCGCGTTGCCGCGGGCACCTGGCCGCCTCCTGCGGCACGCCACCGAGAGCGCACGCTAGCCGTTCCGACACGCGTGCTTCTGTAGCGCTTCTGGTGGGTCGCGCTGTCAGCCTCACCTGCGGTCGCGCGCCTTGTTCCTCCGCCCGAAGCGCGTATACTCCCTTCAGCGCGTCGGCGACACGCGCCCAGTCCGCGGAAAGGGCCGCGCCCACTCGCCGGTCGCGTGAAGTACGACACTCGACCTTCTTCTGCCCGAGGATGCGGACGCCGGGCATCACGGAAGGAGGTCCCGATGTCCAACCCGCATCCCGTGCGGGCGCTGCCCGCCGTCCCCAACCTCGAGCAGCAGAAGAAGCAGGCGCGCGAGCTGCTGCACGCGGCGCGCGCCGGCGAGCCGTCGGCACTCGCCCGGTTCCAGGCCCACCATCCCCGATTCCCATCCACGGCTGGCGACCCGGGCCTCTCGTTGCACCACGCGCAGCTCGTCATCGCCCGAGAGTACGGCTTCCCGAGCTGGCCGAAGCTCAAGGCGCACATCGAGCAGGTGCATCGGGCGCGCGTGACGCATCCGATCGAGCGCGACGTCGCGTACTATGACGACCGCGCGCGCGGCCTCGTCGCGGTGCTCTCCGACGGCGCGCCCGCGACGCTGGACCAGGTCAGGGCCTGGCATCCAGCGTACGCGCACGCGACCGACGAGGCGATTCGCTCGGCGGCGGCCGCGGGTCGCTTCACGCTCGACGACGCGCGCGTCGTCTACGCGCGCGAACACGGCTTCGCCACGTGGGAACACTTCACCGAATACCTGCACCGGCTCGCGAAGGGCGAAGCGAGCGATCCTTTTCTGCACGTGCTCGAGATCGCGCGCTGGCCGCGCCGCGATTGGCCGCAGGCGCGGGCCCTGCTGCACGCGCAACCGGAGCTCGCGCGGGCACGCGGAACGAACGGCAACACACTCCTCAACCTGGCGGCGAGCCTCGTGGCCTGTCCGGTGTCCGGGCCCGGCGCCCCGGTTCCAGGCGCTGGGGCAACGGCGGACGATGAACCAGGCGACCGGCTCGAGCCCATGCGCATGTTGCTCGCCGCCGGAGCCGATCCGAACCAGGCGAACGACCGCGGCTGGACGCCGCTGCACCAGGCCGCGTACCGCAACGATGTAGACATGACCGAGCTGCTGCTCGCGTCGGGGGCGCGCGTCGATTTGTCGGCACATGGTGAGGGCGGGACGCCGCTCGCCATCGCGCTCTTCTGGGGACACGGCGAGACGGCCGAGCTGCTCGCCGAGCGCGGCATCCTGCCGCCCAATCTGCGAACGGCGGCGGGACTCGGCCGGCTCGACCTCATCGAGCGGCTTGTCCCCGCTGCGGGCGAGGTTGCGCCGGAAGCGCTCGCGGAGCGCGCGTTCTACCGCCCGCACAGCGGCTTGCCGGCGTGGCATCCGTCGGACGATCCGCAGGAGATCCTCGATGAGGCGCTCGTCTGGGCGGCGAAGAGCGGGCGCGTCGAAGCGCTGGATCTGCTGGTCCGACGCGGGGCGCGCGTGGGCGCGGATCCGTACCGCGGGACCCCGCTGGTCTGGGCGGCGGTGAAGGGGAGGGTCGACGCGGTCGAGTGGCTGCTGGATCACGGTGCGGACGTGAATCAGCGCTCCACGTTCGGCGGCGCGCAACACGGCGAGGGCGTGACGGCGCTTCATCTCGCCGCGCAAAACGACGATGGAGGGATGGTGCGGTTTCTGCTCGAGCAGGGTGCCGACGCGGGAGTGCAGGATGCCCTTTACCACTCCACGCCAGCGGGGTGGGCGGAGCACTTCGGGGCCATGCGCGCCGGCGCGGAGCTCGCGAAGATAGGGGGGCAGGGCCGAAGGTGACGGTGATGGATTTCGACGCTCGACGTGTGCTCGATCGGAGCCTCCGCTGCGCAAAATCCCGTTGGAAGGGAGCGGCGGAGCCTAACCCCGGGCCCGCGAGCGGGGCACCTGATGGCGTCGTTCGGTTTCAACCGAGCGGCAGGTTGGTCGGCGCGGCGGTCACGACTTGCAGCAGAGGGATGGGCATTGAGTAAAGTGCCGATCGCCGACGCCATCGACTACGCGCATTACCCTGCCGTTCTCCCGTGCATCGTGAAGGTCGGTCCCAACGCACCTTGAGTCCGCGCCCGGTAGAGATCGAGGGCGTCGCGCAGATCGCGGAGGGCCACCTGCTCGCGCAGGAGGGCTGCCTCTTCCGCGAGGACGGTGGCGAGAAGGTCTGCCCCGGCCGGGGCACACCGGATGGGGTGGGGCGGGTCCGCGAACAGGAGAACCGCGTCGGCGCGATCGGACGTCCACAGGGCTTCGAAGAATGCCCGCTGCGCGCGCAGCCGCGGCAGCGCGGCCGCGGTGATGGCGGACATGCGCGCGTCGATCCGGGAGCAGAGCGACGCGGTGTCTGGGGCCGGCGGGAAGGCTTCGCGGGGGCCGAACGGCAGCTCGAGCTGACCGGGTGCGGCGGATGAACGAGGCATGGGAACGGGAGCTGGAGGATACGGGGACGGCTGCAGGTCCACCGTACCAGCCTCCGAACGATCGGCCGAACGGCATAGGGGGCCGGCGCGGGTCCGCGGTCTCGCAGGAACAGGGAGGTCTCCACGGACGAGAGGCGTATGCGTCGCGTATGCGAGCCGCGCCAGCACTACGGCCCCGGGCAGCGGCTCCGGATTGGGGGAGGCTCGCGCCGCCCGGCCGCCACAATTACCATTACAGGCTTAGGCACGGGCGCGCGGACCTGCCGGGATCTACCGAGATTTGGGGCAAATTTGGGGCAAAAACCAGCCGAGAACAGCCGGAACTGGGCGTGACCTGCCGAGAAGAACTCACTTCACCTGCGAAGCCTTAAATTCTTGTAAGACAAGCCACATAAGGCGTACCAGTTCGACCTGCCCCTGTAGCTCAGGTGGATAGAGCAGCGGTTTCCTAAACCGTTGGCCGGGTGTTCGAGTCACCCCAGGGGCACCTTCACCCACCAGTCCACCACGTCCTTCACCGAATCCCGCAGAACCCATGGCCACCACCAGAGCCGATTCTTCCGTCGACCGCACCCAGACCATCATCGACTGGGCACAGATCAACTACCGCTACCTCGTGGGCGGCGCGGTGGTGATCGTCGTGGCCGCGCTGGCGTACTGGTTCTACGCGCGCTCCGAGCAGATCAAGATCGCGCGGGCCGACCAGATGCTGCTGACGGCCAAGCAGTCGGTGGCGGCGGGGAACGCGGCGCTGGCGACGAGCGACCTGGACAAGATCATCAAGAGCTACGGGAACACGCCCGCCGGCGCCGAGGCGGCGATGCTGCTGGCCCAGATGGACTACGACCAGGCGAAGTATCAGCAGGGGATCGACGTCCTCCGGAAGGCCGTTTCGGAGCACGGGAGCGACGTCCGGACGGAGCTGTACAGCCTGATCGGCGACGGGTACTCGCAGATGCGGAAGCTGGACGACGCCGCGAGCTACTACCAGAAGGCGGCGGACGCGACGAGCCTCCAGGACACCAAGGCCAACCAGCTGGCCAAGGCGGCGCGGACGTACACGGAGGCCGGGAAGAAGGACGAGGCGCGGAAGATCTGGTCGGAGCTGGCGAAGGACGACTCGGTCCAGGCGGTCTCGACGGAAGCCCGGGTGCGGCTCGGAGAGCTCGAGGCGAAGCCGGCGAGCTGAGGCTCCCGCGAGCAAGTCGCCGGAGCTGGTGGACACGAAGCCGGGCGCGGAAGCGCTCGGCTTTTTCGTTGGCGCCGACCGGGCTGCCTGGGACCGCTTGACCCATAGCGGCTGGGCCACGCAGCTGGCCGATCGCTTCGGCCGGTCCCGCTCAGGTCGCGGTCGTGAGGGCACTCAGGCCGTCGGGAATTGGGCCGGAGGAAGCCCGGGAATGCCGGGCTGAAGAGCCGCAGAAAGTACGTATAAGATGTATTATGTAACTCTACTCTGGTGGAAAACTGTGGAGAACCTGAGTTCTCCACGGTTTCCGCCTCCCCGGGTTATCCACGCGATCGCCGGAAATCCGGCCCCATCCGCGGCCCTCCCCGCCGTCAGCGACGCAGCTCCAGGCCAGCCTCCGTACAGCTCGGCGTCGCCCTGATGCACCATTCGTTGCATGCGTCGGATCCTCCTGAACCTTGGCCGATCCGATCGGTTGACGGCCGGCGGCGGCTCTCGATCCTCACATGGCGACCCGGTCCGCTGGGCGGCCGGTCCCGTCGCTCGCCGCTCAGATCTCCGAGAACGTCCCGGCGAACACCACCCGCGCCTCGCCGGAGAGCGTCGGGTGCCAGCGCTGCCCCTGCCTGGCGAGCTCGACTCCGAGCACCCGTCCGGAGCGCGTCCGGAGCGCGACGCGATCCCGCGCCTCGCCCCAGGCCGCCAGGAGGATGGCCGTCGAGACCGCCCCGGTGCCGCACGCCAGCGTCTCGCCCTCGACGCCCCGCTCGTACGTCCTGATCCGCCAGCCGTCGCCGTCCGGGTCGCGCGAGACGAAGTTGACGTTCGCCCCCTCCGGCAGGTCGTCCCGGTATCGCAGCGGCCGCCCTCGGCCGACCACGTCCACCGTCTCGACGTCGTCGCACTGGATGACGAGGTGCGGCACGCCAGCCAGCGCGAACCCCATCCGGTGCTCGCCGGACTGCGGGTCGCCCGGGAACGCCTCCCGGACCTCCGACACCGGCGCCAGGTCCACTTCCGGCGTCCCCGCCTTCATGCGCACGGGCAGGACGCCGGAGTCGGTCTCGAGGGTGAAGCCGCTGGCCGGCGCGGCCCCCAGCTCGACCGCGAGCCGTGTCGAGCAGAGCGCGGCGTTGCCGCACATGGACGCGCGCGACCCGTCGCTGTTGAGGTAGGTCATGCGGAGCGTCGCCGCCGGCGACAGCTCGAGAAAGACCACCCCGTCGGCCCCCACCCCGGTCCCGCGGGCGCATAGCGCCTGGACCACCCCGGGCTCGGCGAGCCGGCCGGGAGCCTCGTGCCGGGCATCGACCATGACGAAGTCGTTGCCCGATCCGCTCATCTTGTAGAAGGTGCGGCCGCTGGGAATCATCGTTCGAGGGGCGAGGGGCGAGGGGCGAGGGCGCCAGCGCTCCGAACCGCACCCCTGTCTCTTCGGAGAAGAGAATAATCTGGTTTACGAGTTATGAAGCGGGCTGCTCAGACATTTCGACGGCCGGCGCCAATTCCGTGACCGTGCCTCGCCAGCCCTTCAGATCTTCCCCCGCATCGCCTGGAACCGCAGGCGCCACACCATCCAGATCGCTTCGCGCACGATCGCCTTCGACATCTTGCTCTGCCCCTCGGTCCGGTCCGTGAACACGATCGGGATCTCGACGATCCGGAACCGGCGCTTCCAGGCCCTGAAGCTCATCTCGATCTGAAACGCGTAACCGTTTGACCCGACGAGCGATAGATCGATCGCTTCGAGTACTTCCCGACGGAAGCACTTGAACCCGCCGGTCGCGTCCCACACCGGCAGACCGGTCACCAGCCGCGCGTACACGTTGGCGAAGTAGCTGAGCAGCAGCCGTTTGATCGGCCAGTTCACGACGGTGACCTTCCCCTCCCGGTACCGGGAGCCGAGCACGAGGTCCGCCTCCTCGATCGCGCGAAGGAACTGCGGCAGGTGCGCCGGGTCGTGCGAGAAGTCGGCGTCCATCTCGAAGACGTACGCGTACTGCGGCCGCTCGAGCGCCCAGCGGAAGCCGGCGATGTACGCGGTCCCCAGCCCCATCTTCCGCGGCCGCTTCAGGATGTGCAGCCGCGGGTTGCGCGTCATCTCGTCCTCGACGAGGTCCGCCGTGCCGTCGGGCGAGCCGTCGTCCACGACCAGGATCTCGAGTCTGGGATCCTGGACCAGGACGGTGTCGATGAGCCGGACGATGTTCTCGCGCTCGTTGTAGGTCGGAACGATGACGAGGGCGAGATCAGCCATGCCGTGCTCCTGCCCCCGCCCCGGTTCCCGGCGCCGTCGTCGTGCCCGCGCGCGGCTCGCCGCGCGTACCCGGAAGCGGCGTCACGGTCGCGCCGTCCCCCGGGCGGCGGCGGCCGATGACGATTCCCGCGACGAGCCCGAGAAGCGCGAGCGCCAGCGCGAGGAGGGTGACGGTCTTCCCCGTGCCGTACGCAGGGTCGGCGAAGGTCAGCTCGACGCGGGTCGCGCCCGCCGGAAGCTGGACGCCGATGAGGTTGTAGTCGGTCCGCGTCACCGGCGCGGGACGGCCGTTCACGGTCGCCGTCCAGCCGGGGTAGTAGTTCTCGGACACGACGAGGGCCGTGCCTTCCGGCGGCGCCGCGTCGAGCTGCACGGAGATGTGCTCCGGCTCGTAGCGCGTCACGGTCGCATGCGCGGCCACGGGTGCCGGGAGCGCCTTGATCTGCTGCGTCTTCACGTTCGTGGCGCCGGTGTCCACGATGGCGACGCGCGTCTGGTCGAAGCGCGGGTCCATCACCGTGGCGAGCGCCTGGTCATCCGGCGCCTGCACCATCACGGGTGCGAGCCAGGCCGGCGGGTTGTCCCCCGCCACCCGGTACAGGTAGATGGTGCTCCCCGCGGCGTTCTTCACCGGTCCGACGATCAGCCGCGCCGGCTGGATCCCCGCGCGCGCGAACAGGCCGTTCACCGTCGCCACGTCGGCGTTGGTGTACAGGTACCGGACGTTCTCGTGGGCCCACGCCTGCGGGTTGAAGATGAGGCCCATGTTGTAGTCGCTGACGTCCGGCACCTTCCCGAAGAGCTTCTGGTACCGGCCCATCTCGTTGCCGTGGTAGCCGAGCAGGAGCCGCACACGTTCGACCATCAGGCCGTCGCCGAACATGAACGGGTCGTGGAAGGCCAGCCCCTCCTCGGACAGCGGGCTGGTGATGACGCGTCCCGGCTCCGCGTGCCGAAGATACCGGCTCGCCGAGTCGGAGGCGAAGAGCACCGACGCCGGCGGCGAGAACTGCCAGTACATCCGCTCGATGCTCCACAGATCGACCGCGGCGAGGACGACGAGCGCCCACGCGGCCGCTCCTGGCTTGAGCCGCCCGCGCGCGAGGGCGACGACGATGCCGGCGGCGAGCAGGACGAAGAGGAAGGATCGCCAGGCACCGGCGATGAGCGCCCCGTTGTTCGCCGCGACGAGCTCCTCCCTGCCCGGTTGGACCCCGGCGGCGATCACCTCGCCCATGTTGGTGAGCGCGCCAATCGAGGCGAGGAGGGCGATGACCGCGCCGGCGATCACCCAGCCGATGGCGTAGCGTGGCGTCACCCAGCCGGCGAGGAGCCGCTCCGTCCCGAGCGCCGCGAACACCGCGACCGCGAAGGTCGAGATGAAGAAGATCGTGCTCGGCGCGCGGAAGAACTTCGTGCCCGGGACGATGGCGTAGATCAGGTGATAGAACGGCGTCGATCCGCCGAGCGCCCAGACGAGCGTCACGATGAAGGTGCCGAGCCAGAACCACCGGAAGCCGCGGCGCGTCGTCCGCCCGAAGCCGGCGCCGGCGAGGAGCAGCACCACCGCCCCGAGATACTCGCTATGCAGGTGGATCCCGTTCCGCCCCCAGTAGCGGTCGAGGATCCCCGAGAACTGCGGCAGGTACGTGTTGAGCAGCTCCTCGAGCGGGAACGAGTACGAGGTCGCGAACTCGTAGCCGCGACCGCCCGCGCGCGGGGAGTAGGCGACGTACTCGCGCACGGGGAGGAACTGGACGGCCCCGATCAGCGCGCCGACGATCACCGCCGCGAGGGCGAGGCCGAGCCGGCGGATCGCCACGTCGCGCGGCAGCTTGCGCCCCGTGTCGGCGTCGCCGAAGGCGAGATAGAGCGAGAACGCGCCGCAGCCGAGGAGCATGTACTGGAGGAGCTGCGGGTGCGGCGCGAGCACGGCGAGGCCGAAGACGATCGCCAGGGCGCCCCACGCCCAGGCGCGGCCGTCGCGGATCCCGCGCACGAGGAGCCAGAGCGCGAGCGGGAAGAGCGTGCTGACGAACAGCTTGCCGTCGTGCCCGGGCGAGGCGTACGACGCGATCCAGCCGCTCAACAGGTAGGCGAGCCCGCCGACGAGCGACGGGAAGAAGCCCATCCCCCACGCGCGCAGGAAGCCGTAGGTGAAGCAGCCCGCGAGGAAGAGATGGATGATGAACTCCCACGTCATCGCCATGTCCGTGGGCATGATCATCCGCAGCAGGAACGTGGGATAGAAGATGTCCCCGTGCATCGCGGCGACGTACGGCATGCCGCCGAAGAGGTACGGATTCCACTGCGGGAACCCGAGGCCGCTGCGCAGGTGCGCGGCGGCGAACTCGCGGAAGGCGTAGCCGGCGATGTACTGGTCGCTGCGCGGATTGATCAGGAACTCGCCGGCGAGGGCGGGAAAGGCGAGGGCGAGCGTGGCGAGCGCGTACACGAGCGCGGCCCACGCGGCGCCGAAGCGCGGCGTCGGCAGCCCGGCGAGCACGGGCGCCGCGGCGATCTCACTGCGTCTGCTGTGCGGGCGGGGGGATGTTGCCAAGGTTCGCTATCCCGGATTCCGGAGTCGGCGGCGCGAGCTGCCCCACGCCAGGAAGAGGAGTCCTGGTACGATTTCCAGCACGGTGAGCCAGATGCGGGAGGTGACGACGATCGCCGCTGCCTCGGGAGGGGTCGCGACGTGCATCGCCGTGAGGCCCGTGGCCAGTGCGCCGTCGCGGATGCCGATCCCCCCGGGCATGACGAAGAAAAGATAGCCGAGCACGTACGACGACGCGTAGAGCGCGGTGTACTGCGCCGTCGTGCCCGGCGCCCGGCCGACGACGGCGGCGACGAGCACCTCGAAGGCGATGCCGTAGAGCAGCCAGGCGACGATGTTGCCGACGACCGCGTAACCGATGGCGCGCGGCGGCAGCCGATCCACGGCGAGCGAGCGCCCGAGCAGGCGCTCGACGACGCGCAGGAAGGGCGGCAGCAGCACCGGCAGGAGCACCAGCCCGGCGGCGATGATGGCGACGAGGATGATCCCGGCGAGCGCCCTGCCCTGCGAGACGGCCTGCAGCATCGTCCATCCGGTCACCATGGCTACGGCGATGCCGACGGCGATGTTGACGACGGTGTTGAGGATGGCCGTCCCCGCCGCGGCGACGGCGGGCACGCCGCGCTGCTCGGCCATGATGCCCATGGCGCCGATCTGCCAGACCTTGCCCGGGACGTAGCGGCCAAGGCTCGAGACGCACCACACGCCGGCGGCTTCCCAGAAGCCGAGCCGCGCGTTCCAGGCACCGAGCATCGCGCGCCAGGTCTGCACGAGCACGGCGTAGGTGGCGAGGTAGACGGCGCCGGAGAGGAGGATGAGCCCCCAGTGCGGCGTGGTGGGGAGCGGGTGGCCCGCGTAGTCGCGCCACTGGCGTACGAGGACGCGGCCGACGAACCAGAAGACGAGCGCCGCCAGCAGGAGCTGCGCGGCGATGAAGATCCTATTTCGGCGAGCTGGCAATCGCGGTCTGATAGATCCCGGCGTACTTCCGCGCGACGGATTCGGGCGCGAAGGTCGCCAGGGCGTGGAGCCGCCCCGCCGCACCCAGCGCGGCGCCACGATCGGACCGGTCGAGGAGATCGTCGAGCGCGCGCGCGAACGCGCCCGCATCGCCGGGGGGCACGAGCACGCCGGTGACGCCGTCCTGCACGACGTCCGGCAGCCCACCCGACGCGAACGCGACCACGGGCGTCTCGCAGAGCTGTGCCTCGACGGCCACGAGCCCGAGCCCCTCCTCGACGGAGGGCACGACGAGCGCGGTCGCGGAGCGGTAGAGCTCCACCAATCTGGTCTGCGGGAGCGCGCCGTGCCACCGTACCCGCTCCGCGACGCCGAGCGAGGATGCCAGCGCCTCGAGCGCGGCGCGATCCTCGCCGTCGCCGACGACGTCGAGCGAGACCGGGTGGCGCATCGAGGCGAGGGCGCGGAGGGCGAGCTCCGGTCCCTTCTGCGCGTTCAGACGGCCGACGAAGAGGAGCCGGTCCGCGGCGCGCGCGCCGCCCGGGGTGAAGAGGTCGGTGGCCACGGGCATCGGCGCCACGATCGGGTTGGGCACGGAGACGAGCTGCCGCGCCTCCTCGGCGAGCCAGCGCGACACCGCGGTCACGGCGGCCGACTGGTGCATCACGCGCCGGAAGGGGGGGCGGGAGAACGCGGTCCTCCGCACGAGGCGGACGTCGGTGCCGTGCAGCGTCGTGATGAGCGGCTTGTGCGCGATGCCGGCCATCCACGAGCCGACGAGGCCATTCGGGAACCACCAGTGCGCGTGCACGAGATCCGCGTGCGTGGTGCCGAGCTCTCGATAGGCGCAGCGGAACTCCGCGCCGAGGAAGCCGACGAGGGCGAAGCGCGCGCTCCACGAGGCCTGGACCTGCTGCGCCATGTTGCCGGCGTAGGCGAGGGTCTCGTAGCGCCGCGGGGCGTAGTGGAAGCGGGAGACGGGGATGCCGTCCATCGTGCCGCTCACGTCGAGGCCGGGCTCCGCGGGGGCGACGACGTGCACGCCGATCCCGTCGTCGCGGAGGGCGCGAGCGAGGCGCAGGAGGAACGATCCGGCCGCGTCCCCGGCGTAGCGCGGGAACGAGTGCGTGAGGAAGAGGACGTTCATCGGATCAGCGCTCGAGGCGCGATTCCTTCAGGTCGTGCAGCTCGTGGAGCTCGTCGATGCGGCGGCGCAGCTCGCGCGCTTCGGCGCGCTGCCCGGCGATCTGCTCGCCGAGCAGGCCGGTGGCGAAGAAGACGCTGCCGAGGATGAGACAGGTCTGGACGAGCGTCCACAGCCAGCGCACGCCGAGGACGTGGATGAAGATCAGCGCGACGACGCCGGTGAGCGCCCCGACGGCGAACAGCGCGGCGCCGAGCATGCCGAAGAGGAGGAGCGGCTTCTGGCCGAAGCGCAGCTCGAACCAGACGGCGAGCATGTCGAGCACGCCCACCGGGATGCGCGAGAGGCCGAACTTCGAGCGGCCGGCGTGGCGTGGATAGAGCGGAACGGGGATCTCGGAGACGGTGAACCCCTGCGCCGCCGCGATGACGATCATGTACCGGTGCCAGTCGGGGCGCACCGGGAGCGCGTCCATGATCTCGCGGCGGTAGGCCTTCACCGAGTTGAGGTCCTTCACCG
>CAMLIT010000038.1 GCA_946480295.1 uncultured Gemmatimonadota bacterium | reverse complement strand
TACGACGAGCGCTTCGTCACCTTCGGCGAGGACGACGTCTACCAGCAGAGCGACGCGGCCGGCTTCATCCGCCTCTTCGCGCTCCCGGCGCGCGTCCGCGCCATCAAGGACATGGAGCTCGCGGCGGCGAACGACATCGCGGCGTTCGCCGCGGCCAAGGCGGCGCAGGCGCCGAAGTCGTCGCTCGACGACGAGGAGCTGGTCGTCGCATGACCACGGCGGCGTTCGCCGAGGCCGCCGCCAAGGCGCACCGCCTCTGGGGCGGGCGCTTCGGCGGCGGTCCGGCGCCGGAGTTCGACGCGCTGAACAGCTCCATCGGCGTCGACTTCCGGCTCTGGCCCTTCGACATCGAGCTGTCGAAGGCGTGGGCGATGGCGCTCCAGGGCGCCGGCGTCCTCACCCTCGACGAGTGCAGCCGGATCCAGGAGGGGCTCGACGCCGTCGGTGAGCGTATCGCCGCCGGCGAGCAGCCCGCGCCCGGCGACGAGGATGTCCACACCATGATCGACCGGCTGCTGCACGAGGCGGTCGGCGACGTCGCGTCGAAGCTGCACACGGGCCGCAGCCGCAACGACCAGGTGACCACCGCCGCGCGTATGTGGACGATGGACGCGGCGTCGCGCCTCGACGGCGCCGTGCGCGGGCTGCAGCAGGTGATCGTGGACCAGGCGCAGGGGCTCGAGTCGGCGCTGATGCCGGCGTACACGCACATGCAGCGCGCGCAGCCCGTCGCGGCGGCGCACTGGCTCCTCTCGCACTTCTGGCCGCTCGAGCGCGACCGCGCGCGCCTCAAGACCGCGCAGCGCGCCGCTGGCGTGCTCCCCCTGGGCTCGGGCGCCGTCGCCGGCTGCGCGTACCCGATCTCGCGCGTGCTGCTCCAGGGAAGCCTCGGCTTCTCGTCGCTCTCGCCCAACTCGATCGACGCGGTGAGCGATCGCGACTACATCGCCGAGATGCTCTTCGCCTGCTCGACGATCGCCACGCACCTGTCGCGCTTCGCCGAGGACCTGATCATCTACGGCTCGAGCGAGTTCGGCTTCGTGCAGTTCGGCGACCGCTTCACGAGCGGCTCGAGCATGATGCCGCAGAAGCGGAACCCCGATGCGCTGGAGATCGCGCGCGGCTCCGCGGCGCGGCTGCTCGGCAACCTGACGACGCTCCTCGCGACGCTGAAGGGACTGCCGACGAGCTACAACAAGGACCTGCAGGACGACAAGCGCGCGCTGTTCGACTCGGTCGACATGCTCCTCCTCGTGCTCCCCGCGGTGGCGGGCGCGGTGGCGGAGTGCACCTTCCGGACGGACCGCATGCGCGAGGCGGTGTCGAGCACGATGATGGCGACCGACCTCGCCGACTACCTCGTGCGCCGCGGCGCGACCTTCCGCGAGGCGCACGGCGCCGTCGGGCGGCTGGTGCGCGCGGCGGAGACGAACGGGTGCGACCTGCACGAGCTGCCGTACGCGACGTTCGCCGACGCGCACCCGCTCTTCGGCGAGGACGTGTTCCAGGCGCTCTCGGCGCGCCAGTCGCTGGAGGAGCGGGAGGTCGAGGGGGGCACCGGGCCCGCGGCGGTGCACGCCCAGCTCGACGCGGCACGCGACGCGATCCGCGTCGAGGGCTTCGGCCGGAACACGGGGCCGATCGCGTTGGTGAAGGACTAAGCGGGAGGCGGGAGGCGCCCTCCGATTCGTCCCGACGCGCCAGCGTCGGACTATGGGACCAGTGCGGGGCACGCCGGAAGGCGTGCCCCGCTACTGTTTTTCAGAACACGAGCCCGAACGAGATCGGTACGAAGCTGGTCGGCTGGTCGAGCACCTTGTGGTAGCGCGCCTCGGCGAAGGCGTAGAAGCCGGTCAGGCCGAAGCGGAAGCCGATGCCGCCGTTGAGCCCCGCCTTGGTGGTCGACTCCGAGCCGCCGAGGAGCGACGACGGGTAGGTCTGGTGGTACACGCCCAATCCGCCGATGAGGTAGGGCCCGACGAAGCCGGACGGGTTGACGACGAGGTTCGCGGTCGCGGCCCAGACGCGCGACTTGCCCGACGAGACGGAGCTCTTGTACGCGAGCTCGTTGAACATGCCGTCGATGCGCAGGCCGGCCGGAGCGAGGGGGGGATGGACGTCGAGGGTGACCATCCCGTGATAGCCCGTCTGGGTCGCATCGCCGTAGTCGCCGGTGGGCACGGTGGCGCCGGCGGCGATGCCGATGGAGGTCATGCTCTGGGCGCGGGCAGCGGGGAACGCTGCGGCGGAGAGCGCCAGCGCCAGGGCGGCCGTGATGCGGAGGGACATGGGGGACTCCGTGGAAGGAAGTTCGGCGGGGTCGGTCTCCAGATCCGTGCCAGATCCCGTTGCAGCCCCTGGCGCGGGGTGAGGCGGAGCGGAATATTCCTCACGTAAGAGGAACATTGTGCCACCGACCCTCATGACTGGCACGTGCAATTATATCCTCTCTGAAGAGGATTATTTCTCATGAGATCGTATCACGTTGCAACAGTGTCTGTTGCGCTCTCCTGCCCCACCAAGTGGGTGGACAACGTGCTGTCTCGACACGAGCTACCGGGTGTGGTCCGCGAGCGCCAGGGGATCACGCGCGAGGTCTCCTTCGAGGCGCTCGTCCACCTGGCAGTAGTCCAGACCCTCATCGACGAGCTGGCGTTGCCGGTCGAGCGAGCGGTGCATCTTGCAAGAGAGCTCTGCGCCCGCGATGGCACCACGGCCATCGGCGAGCACGGGACGCTGCGGATCGACCTCGGCGCCGTGCGCGCCGACCTCACGGCCGCGTTGCGCGAGGCGGTGGAGATCGCGACGCCTCCCAGGCGAGGTCGGCCGCCGCGGCGCCGGTAGGTAGAAAAAAACCGGGGCGCCCTCTTTCGAGAGCGCCCCGGTGCCGTTTTCGGTCCGCTTGTCAGCGGGACGCGCGCACGACATTCTCGGCAGCCGGCCCCTTCTGGCCCTGCACGAGGTCGAACTCCACCGAGTCGCCTTCGGCCAGCGTCTTGAAGCCGCTGCCCTGGATCGAGCTGTAGTGCACGAAGCAGTCCTTCTCACCACCGTCGGGGGTGATGAAGCCGAAACCCTTCGCGTCGTTGAACCACTTCACCTTGCCGGTCGTACGCATGTCCCACTCCTGAAAGTACGATTGTCGAGGGAGCGGAACGCGCCGTACCCTGACAATGTCCTGACCGCAAGAACACCGTGTTCCGCGGGCCGTGCAGACTGAAACCGGACTCCGACGGAAGCCGGAATCCGGTATCCAGCGCTGGCGAAAGTAGTGTTGAGTCGGCGAGGGGTCAATAGCCGTTCACTGTCCCAGGACCTCTATGCTGTCCACGAAGTACTCCGTCTCGCCGAAGCAGGAGGTCGGGACGCCCTTGTGCTGGTCGTACGTCAGCGATACTCGGCTTCCCATGCTTTTCAGGATCACGTTCGCGACGCTGTCGTTCCGCACGCTGAACTCCCACTTCTCCTGCATGGCGCCGGGCACGTTCACCATCGCCAGCTCGCCCTCCCACGTCGGGCAGATCCACCCCTTCTTGGAGAACTTCTGCACGTACCCGGCGCGGCGCCCGTGCGAATACGTGTAATGCAGCGCCACGACGGTCTTCAGGCTGATGTACGCGATCGGCACCAGGATCACGATCGCGATCACGAGGGCGACCCACCGCTTCCAGTGCCGCCGTCTCGGCGGCGTGCTGCGTTCGGCTGCTTCGGTTTCCTGCGCCATGTGCCTCGCTCCGGAAGTGCGTGCTGCCGCAAGCTACGCCTTCCGACGCCAAACGCCTAGCGGCGACTGCCCCCCGCCGTATCGCCGGGTATATTCCACCCAGCAGCGAGGTGCCTTCACGTGAGCTTCCAGGAACGCAGACAGACCGTCACCACCTGGGTCGGCGACGTCCCCGTCGGATCCGCCTACCCGGTCGTGGTGCAGTCCATGACCAACACCGACACCGCGGACGCGGCGGCCACCGCGGCGCAGGTGGCCGCGCTCGCCCGCGCCGGCTCACAGATCGTCCGCGTGACGGTGAACAACGAGGAAGCCGCCGCCGCGGTCCCGGAGATGACGCGGCGACTCGCGGACATGGGGTGCACCGTCCCCGTCGTCGGCGACTTCCACTACAACGGGCACCTGCTGCTCGCCAAATACCCCGAGTGCGCGCGGGCGCTGGCCAAGTACCGCATCAACCCGGGGAACGTCGGCGGCAAGCGACGCGACGAGAACTTCCGCACGATCGTCGAGATCGCCGTCGCCAACGGCAAGCCGGTGCGCATCGGCGTGAACTGGGGCTCGCTCGACCAGGACCTGCTGACGCAGCTCATGGACGAGAATGCCCATCGCGCCGAGCCGCTGGACGCGAAGGACGTGTACATTGAGGCGATGATCGCCAGCGCGCTGCGCTCCGCGGAGCTGGCGGAGGAGGTCGGCCTCGGGCACGACCGGATCATCATCTCGGCCAAGGTGTCGGGCGTCCCCGACCTGGTACGGGTCTATCGCAAGCTCGCGGCGCGCTGCGACTACCCGTTGCACCTGGGCCTCACCGAGGCCGGCATGGGGATGAAGGGGATCGTCGCGAGCACGGCGGGGCTGTCGATCCTTCTCGCCGAGGGGATCGGCGACACGATCCGCGTGTCGCTGACGCCGAAGCCGAACGGCGATCGCACCGAGGAGGTGCTCGTCGCGCAGCAGATCCTCCAGTCGCTCGGGCTGCGGAGCTTCGCCCCGCAGGTCACGGCGTGCCCGGGATGCGGCCGGACGACGTCCTCCTTCTTCCAGCACCTCGCGGAGGACATCCAGACCTACATCCGCGAGCAGATGCCCGTCTGGCGGGAGCAGCACCCGGGCGTGGAGGAGATGAAGGTCGCGGTGATGGGATGCGTGGTGAACGGCCCCGGCGAGTCGAAGCACGCGAACATCGGCATCTCCCTCCCCGGCACCTTCGAGGAGCCGAAGGCGCCGGTCTACGTGGACGGGAAGCTGCTCACGACGCTGCGCGGCGACACGATCGTGCAGGAGTTCCTGCGCATCCTCGAGGACTACGTCGAGCGGCGCTACCCGTCCCCCGTCGCCGTGCGCTGACGCCGCGGTCGGCGCGGATGCCGGATGCACGAAGGGCCGCCCATCGTCCGGGCGGCCCTCGTCGTTCGAGAGCGGCGCGTTCGCCGCTCAGTGCCGCGCCGAGCCCGCCGGCGCCATCTCCCGCTCGAGGGCCACGACGACCTGCTCGAGCTCGTCCATGATCGGCGCGTCGAAGCCGATCTCGCGCAGCCGGTCGTGGACGGCGCGGTACCAGCGGATCGTGCCGTCCTTGCCGACGTTGAAGCGGCTCCACACCGAGCCGGGATCGATCGTCCGCTTGAGGTCCGCGAGGATGGAGTTCGCGTTGTGCACCTTGTCCGCGGCGCAGACCCAGAGCGCCCGCGTGTCGGCCTGGGCGAGGCGCTGGAGGTAGTCCTCCTTCTGCTCCTCGCTGGAGAGGGGCACGCCCTCGCCGTCGACTTCCCGCTTCGTCACCGCGAGCACGCTCTCGAGCACCGCCGAGCCGAACTTGTCGGCGATGCGCTGCTCGAGCATCTCGCGGGTGTAGTGCTCGCGGACGCAATCCTCGATCACGTCGTGCAGGATGCCGGCGACCACGGTGTCCTCGTCCTGGTCGTACCGCGTCAGGATGATGGCGACGTTCGCGGGATGGGTGATGTACGGCAGACGCGTGCCCTTGCGCACCTGCCGATCGTGATGCTTCGCCGCGAACGCGAGCGCGTGGTTGATCCGATCCGAATACCCGGTGATCGTCATCTCAGGCCATCAGGCACGACGGGAACTGCGGGCCTCCAAGATAGCGCCGGCGCACCGCCGACGCACGGGTCAGTGCCGGAACCAGCCGACCAGCCGCTCGAGTCCGCGCCGGTCGTCCTCGTCGAACGCCGCCGGGATCTCGGAATCGATGTCGAGGACGGCGACGAGGGCGCCCGAGCGATCGAGCACGGGTACGACGATCTCCGACCGCGACCGTGCGTCGCAGGTGATGTGGCCGGGAAACGCGGCCACCTCCGGCACGATGACTGTACGCCGTTGCGCGGCGGCGGTTCCGCAGACGCCCCGGCCGACGGCGATGTCGAGGCAGCCGAGGGTGCCCTGATACGGGCCCACGCGCAGCAGGTCGGGCGCGACGAGCCGGTAGAAGCCGGTCCACAGGTGGCCGAAGCCGTGGTGCAGCAAGGCGGCGATGGTGGCCATGCCGGCGACGTCGTCGGTGATCCCTTCGAGGACGGCGGCGACGTGGGTCGCGAGCTGGTCGTACGCTTCCGCTTTCGGCTGGCCGCGAAGGTCGAGGGTGACTTCTGCCATGTCAGCGCCTGAGGGCGAGAGCGAGTTGCAGGTCGAGGAGCGCCACGGCCAGCGCGTGCACGGTGAGCGCCACGCCGCCCCCGACGACGCCGATCCGCCGCGCCAGGCGCCAGGCGGTGACGGCGAGCGCGATGCCCGCGAGGGCAGCGGCGACGGCGAAGCCCAGCTCGAACCACAGCATGTGATCGAGTCGCACGGCCGCGGCATAGTCCCGCAGCGCGAGGCCGTGATAGCTGATGGCGGCGCCGAGCAGCTCGAGCCCGCCGAGCACGAGCATCGCGGCGCCGAAGTCCCGGAGGAGAGGCGAACGGAGGCCGCGGACCGCGAGGAACACGAAGAGCGCGGTGCCCACGACGACGCTGCCGGCGCCCCACGTCATCACGCGGAGCAGGTGCAGCCGCTCCGCGCGCAGCAGGATATCGGCGAGCATGCCGAAGCTTAACGAGTCGCGCCCGCGACCGGCATCTCCGACGTGCGCCACGGCCGCGGTCCGGCGGCCAGCTCCTCGGGGGTGAGCAGCACCGGCGGCTCGGCGTCCCACAGCACCACGCCGACGGGATTGCCCCCGGCCTGCCGGAGTCCGACCATCCCCCGGCGCAGCGCGTTGACGCGCGTGTAGCCGAGGCGCGCGCAGTAGACCGCGTCGCCGATCGGCAGCGCGCCGGGCAGCCCCTCGGTGGCCAGGTCGATCGGCGCGACGACGATGATCGCGTCGTAGTGCCGCGCGAGCCGCGTGATGTCGCGGCGCAGGAGCGCGGTGATCTCGCCGGCGGCCGGCAGCGGCTGGCCCGTGCCGCTCGGCACGACGTCGATGGTGCGGTCGCGGCCAACGGTCGCCTGGACGGTCGCCTCCGGCCACTCCGCGCGCCCGTCGAGCACCTCGACGAGGCCGGGGTCGGCGTGCAGCCGGAGCGCCGACGCGACGGACGACGTCGCGACGTCGGTGTCGATGACGAGGACGTTGCGCGCCTCCTCAGCGGCGATCGCGGCGAAGTTGACGGCGACGATGGCGTTGATCGCCGGCTCGCTGCCCGTCACGGTCAGCATCAGCAGGTTCGCACCCGCGGTCGCGACGGCGAGGTAGACGAGCTGGTACGCGTCCGACGCCGGATCGATGTACGGCGGGGCGGCGCGATCGGCGGAGCGCCGGGCGCGTTCGGGCGCGGGCGGCTGGGGCCTCACCGACGCGAGGACGCGAGCGCCGGCCGCCCACTCGGTCTCGTGCTCGTCGGCGATGCGCGGCCGGCGGATCTCGGCGGCGAGGGCGACGCCGAAGCCGAGGACGATGCCGACGACGAGCGCCGCGGCGAGGAGGGCGAGGGGCGGCGCGCTCGTCGTCGCGATCTCGCGCGCGCGGTCGGCGCGCTGCTGGAGGACCACGGCCTTCTGGCGCGCGCGCGCGAGCTGGGCCGTCGCGACGCTGTACGCGGCGAGCGCGGTGTCGCGCTGCGCGGTGTGCGTCAGCGTGTCGGCGGCGGCCATCTGCGCCCCGCTGGCCGGCGGCGTGGCGGGCGTGAGGGTCGCCAGGGTGCGCTGCATGTCGTCACGCCTGGTCGCCCCGATGGTCTGGATCTCGCGCCCGATCTCCGTGGCCCGGGTGGTGAGGGCAACGAAGGTCGGGTCGGCGCCGCCGAGCGCGCCGACGCTCTCGCGCTCCTTGTCGATCTCGGCGAGCGAGTCGAGGAGCGCCTTCACCCGCGGATCGCCGGCGAGCGCCGGGGCTTCGGCGATCGCGCGATAGGACGCGGGCAGGGGAGCGTTGTCGGCGCGGGTGAGCAGGCGACTGAGCGCCGCGATGCTCGCGTCGAGCGAGTCGCGCCGCGCCTGGAGCGCGGAATCGACGGTGTCGGGGGGCGCCTGCGCGATGAGGAGCGCGCGCTGCCGCGAGATGGCGAGCGCGGAGTCCGCGCGGGCGAGGTGCACGCGGGCGGTGTCGACCACCGAGATGAGCGCCGCGGTGTCCGGCCACTCCGACGCCTTCGGCGCGACGGCCTGCGCGGCGCGCTCGGTCGACTGCGGCATGACGACCATCGCCACGAGCGCCGTGACGAAGGTCCCGACCCCCACCGCCCCGATGAAGACGGGCCGGCGCATCGCGTTGCGGGCGCGTGCGGACATCCAGACCGGCCGCGGGATGTGCTGGCGGTGTTCGGAGGTGACCATCGTCATCCTGGCGAGTATCGGGGAGCCGTTCGCCCGATGCAAGGAGCAGGGGCCGGGCCAGCGCGGGGCACCCCCTGAGCGACAAACGGAGCGGAGGCATGCGCCCCCGCTCCGTCGTATCGCGACCGATCGCCCGTTACTGGACGGTGATCGTGCCCTTCATCCCCATCGCGAGGTGGGGCGTGCAGTGGTAGTTGTACGTGCCCGGCGGGACCTTGGCGAACGAGATCGTGTAGGCCTCGTTCGGGTTCATCAGCATCGGGCTGGAGAGGTCGCCCGTCTGGTTCGGACCCATGTTGGCGGAGAGCTGGTCGTGCGCGGGGCCGGTGACGTTGTCGAAGGCGACGTTGTGCGGGCCGCCGGCGACCATGACGAACTTGACCGCGTCGCCCTGCTTGATCGTCAGGTTGGCCGGCTCGAAGCGGTAGCCCTTCTCGTCGCCGATCATCTTCACTTCGTGGGTCGCGCCCGTGGCGGGCGCCTGCGCGACCGCGCCAGCCGGAGCAGCCGCCGTGCTCGCGCCCGTGCTCGCGCCGGCCGCCGCCCCCGGAGCGGGAGCCGCCGCCGGAGCAGCCGCCGCCGTGTCCGTCTGCGCCGCGCCCTTGTCACCGCCGCCGCAGGCGGCGAGAACCGCCGCGCTCGCGACGAGCACCAGACCGTAGAACCGCATCGTTGAAAGGCCTCCAGTAGAGCCTAGCAGTTGGTGGAATTGGCCCGCGCGGGATTCCGCGCGAACCTTGTGAACGTATTCACAAGGCGTGGCGAACGCAACGCGATCGCCCCACCGTTGACCCGGCTCGCCCCCTCCCGTTAGCATTCCTCCATGCCGCGCGCGCCACGCCCCCATCGCCATGCGCATCATCACCACGGCCCGACGGGTCGGGGCGACATGCGCGTGTTCGGGTAGCCGCTCGGCAGCCTTCTCGAAACGACGCAGGTGTGCGCCGCGGCCCGTCTCCCGACGGGCCGCTTTTTGTTGCGCTCGCCGGACGTCGCCGCCGCCGCCTGCGCTCCACGCTCTCGCTCAGGATTTCATGCTTCGCATCGCTCTGCCTAACAAGGGACGCCTCGCCGAGGAAGCGCGCGAGCTGTTCAACGACGCCGGCCTCGAGGTGCGGGTGCGCAGCGAGCGCGCCCTCACCGCGTCGCTCGGCGGCATCTTCGAGGCGCTGTTCGTGCGCGCGCAGGACATCCCCGAGTTCGTCGCCGACGGCGCCGCCGACGCCGGCGTCACCGGGCTCGATCTCGTCTCCGAATCCGACCGCGCGCTGGAGGTGCTCGCCGATCTCGAGTTCGGCCGCTGCCGGCTCGTCGTCGCCGCCAAGGACGAGAGCGGCATCGCCTCCGTCGCCGACATCCCGCCGCGGGCGCGCGTGGCGACGGTTTTCCCCCGCCTCGCCGAGCGCTTCTTCCTCCGCAACGACCGGAGCGACGTCGAGATCGTGCCCGTCTCCGGCGCGGCCGAGATCGCGCCGCACATCGGCATCGCCGACATCATCGTCGACCTCGTCTCCACCGGCTCCACGCTGCGCACCAACGGCCTGCACGAGGTGACGACGGTGCTCACGTCGACCGCGCAGCTCGTCACGAGCCCCGCGCTCATGCAGCGCGACGGCAACGGGGCGTTGCAGGAGAAGGGGCGCGCGCTGGACGAGCTGGTGACGGCGCTCCATTCGGTGCTGCGCGCGCGCGGGAAGCGCTACCTCATGGCGAACGTGCCGCGGGCGAAGCTCGACGAGATCCGCCGCGTGCTCCCCGGGCTCAACGGGCCGACGGTGGTGGACATCATGAACGGCGGCGTGCACGTCGCCGTGCACGCCGTGGTGGATGCATCCACCATCTACCGCACCATCGCCGAGCTGAAGTCGCTTGGCGCGGAGGGGATCCTCGTGACGCGCATCGAGAGGCTGATGCCATGAGCGCCGACCCCGCCGCCGCCACCGGGTCGGCCCCGCGGCTCCGCTTCAGTGGCCCGGCCGCGGCGCTGAGCGCCGCCGATCGCGCCGCGCTCCTCGACCGCTCGTCGTCGAGCGTCGCCGCGGGGCGCGAGGCGACGGCGGCGAGCGTCGCGCGCGTGCGGCGCGAGGGGGACGCCGCGCTCCGCGAGCTGGCGCGCACCTTCGACCGCGCGGAGCTCGAGTCGCTGGAGGTGCCGCGTGACGCATGGCGCCGCGCGCTCGACCGGACCGCCCCGGCGCTGCGGCGGGCGATGGAGCGCACCGTGCGGAACGTCGCCGCCGTGCACCGCGCCTTCCTCCCCCAGCCGATGGAGACCGAGCCCGAACCCGGGATCGTCGTCGGCCGTCGGCCGGATCCGCTTGCCCGCGTCGGCGTGTACGCGCCGGGCGGCCGGGCGACGTACCCGAGCAGCGTGATCATGGGCGCGGTGCCCGCGCGCGTGGCGGCGGTGGGAGAGGTCGTGCTCTGCTCGCCCCCCGGTCCGGAGGGTGCGCCCTCCGAGGTGCTCCTCGCCGCGGCGGAGCTCTCCGGCGTGGACCGCGTGTTCGCGTTGGGCGGCGCCGGCGCCGTCGCGGCGATGGCGTACGGGACGGAGAGCGTCCCGCGCGTCGACCGTATCGTCGGACCGGGCAACGCCTACGTCGCCGAGGCCAAGCTCCAGGTGTCTGGCGCCGTGGCGATCGACTCGCCGGCCGGCCCGAGCGAGCTGCTCGTCGTCGCCGACGACAGCTCGGATCCGGCGATCGTCGCGCGGGAGCTGCTGGCGCAGGCGGAGCACGATCCGCGCGCGTGCGTCGTCGCCGTCGTCGTGGGCGCGGAGCCGGCTCGGCGCATCGCCGCGGCGCTCGCGCGGCAGCTTCCGGCGCAGCCGCGGCGCGCGATCATCGAGGCCGCGCTCGCCGGCCAGGGCGGGCTCCTCCAGGTCGACACGCTCGACGAGGCGGTGGAGATGGCGAACGCGTACGCCGCCGAGCACCTGCTGCTCGCGCTCGACACCGCCGAGGCGGTGCTCCCGCGCCTGCGCGGTGCGGGTACGATCTTCGTCGGCGAGACGGCGTCCGTCTCGTTTGGCGACTACATGACCGGCGCGAACCACGTCCTGCCGACCGGCGGCCTGGCGCGCTGCTACTCCGGACTGTCCGTGCTCGACTTCTTCCGCTGGACGACGTACCAGCGCGTCTCCCCGCGCGCCGCGTCGGCGCTGGCCGGCGACGTCGGCGCCTTCGCCGACGCGGAGGCGCTCCCGGGCCACGCCAGCGCGGCGCGCGCGTGGGACGCCAAGCGCACGGAGGACGCGGCCGATGCCGTCACGCGCTGACGCGGTCCCGCCATCGCTGTTCGAGCTGGCGCGCGCCGAGGTGCGCGCGCTCCCGCTCTACGCGCCGGACCAGGCGGCGTGCGCGGTGGACCTGAGCGACAACACGAACCTGTGGGGGGCGCCCCCGGTCGTCGCGCGGCTGCTCGGCGAGCTCGCCGCGGGCGCCGTCGCCCGCTACCCGTCGCTCTACGGCGCGTCGCTCCAGGAGGCGATCCGGCGCTACGCCCGGCTGCCCGACGCGGGCGTCGTCGTCGGCTGCGGCTCCGACGACGTCCTCGACTCGGCGATGCGCGCCTTCGGCGCACCCGGCGACGCGATCGCGTTCTCGGCGCCGACCTTCTCGATGATCCCGACCTTCGCCCGGATCAACGGGCTGCGGCCGGTCGCGATCCCGCTCGCGCCCGACTACGACGTGGACGCCGAACGACTCGTCGCCACCGGCGCGAAGATCCTCTACCTCTGCGCGCCCAACAATCCGACGGCGACGACCGCGTCGCGTGCGGCGATCGAGTACGTCGTCGAGCACGCGCCCGGCGTCGTCATCCTCGACGAGGCCTACGCGGAGTTCGCGGCCCGCACGCACGCCGACCTGCTCGACCAGTCGGAGCGGCTGCTCGTGACGCGCACCTTCTCCAAGGCGTTCGGTCTCGCCGGGCTGCGCGTCGGCTACGGCCTCGGCAGCCGCGCCCTCATCGGGCTGGTCGAGCGCGCGCGCGGGCCGTACAAGGTGAACGTCGTGGCCGAGCACGTGGCGACCGCCGTCCTGCACGAGGGGCCGGAGGCGCTCGACTGGGTCCGTGCGCACGCGGCGCAGGCGCGCGACACGCGCGACCGGCTCGTCGGCGAGCTGCGCGCGCTCGGGCTCGAGCCACTGCCGTCGGACGCGAACTTCGTCTTCGTACCCACGCCCCGCGCGCCGGAGCTGAGCGCGCGGCTCTGCGAGGCGGGGGTGCTCGTGCGCCTGCACACCAAGCTGCCGACGGACCTGCCGGCGCTGGCGGCCGCCGACGGGATGGGGCTCCGCATCGGCGTCGGACCGTGGACGATGATGCAGGCGTGCCTCGACGCGCTCGCCGCCGCGCTGGCCACGGAGGCGGCGCGATGATCGTCACGATCTTCGACTACGGCGCCGGCAACCTGCACTCGCTGGCGAAGGCGGTGGACGTGCCGGGCGCGCAGGTGCGCATCGAGCCCGACCCGGAGCGCGCCGTCGACACCGACATCCTCGTCCTCCCTGGCGTCGGCGCCTTCTCCGCCGCCGCCGAGCGGCTGGCGCCGGGCCGCGCCGCGATGCGCGCCGCGATCCGGGGCGGGCTGCCGACGATCGGCATCTGCCTCGGCATGCAGCTCCTCTTCGACGAGAGCGACGAGGGGCCGGGCGCGGGGCTCGGCATCATCCCTGGCCGCGTGACGCGGCTCGACGCCGTCCGCGTCCCGCAGATCGGCTGGAACACCCTGACCGACGTGCGCGACCCGCTGTTCGAGACGTCGCCGATCCGACTCGCCTACTACGCGAACAGCTTCGTCTGCCGGCCGGCGGAGGAGCGGTACGTGATCGCGTGGACCGAGCACGAGAGCGACCGCTTCGCGGCGGCCGTCCGCGCCGGCAGCGCCGTGGGCGTGCAGTTCCATCCGGAAAAGAGCTCGACGGCGGGCGTCCGCTTCCTGCGCGGATTCCTCGCCAGCGGGGGAGGAGGCGCGCGATGATCGCCATCCCCGCGGTCGACCTCCGCGACGGCGCGTGCGTGCAGCTCGTCGGCGGATCGTACGAGAAGGAGCGCATCCGGCTGCCCGATCCGGTGAGCGTGGCGCACGACTGGGAGCAGACGGGCTTCCGCCGGCTGCACGTGGTGGATCTCGACGCCGCCACCGGCGCCGGCTCGAACCTCCCGGTCGTGGAGGAGATCCTGCGCGAGGCGCACCTGGACGTGCAGGTGGGCGGCGGCGTCCGGCGCACGGAGGTCGTCGAGCAGCTCTTCCGCGCCGGCGCCACGCGCGTCGTCGTCGGCACGCGCGCGCTCGAGGACGCGGAGTGGCTCGCCGACCTCGCCGCGCTCTATCCCGGCGTGATCGTCGTCGCCGCCGACGTGCGCGAGCGGAAGATCGTCACGCGCGGCTGGGCGCGCACGCTGCCGCTCGACATCCTCGACGTCGTCGAGGAGCTGAACCCGCTCTCGCTCGGCGGGCTGCTCGTCACGGCGGTGCACCTCGAGGGGCAGATGCGCGGGACCGACCTCGCGCTCATGGAGGACGTGGTGGACGCGTCGCGCTTTCCCGTCATCGCGTCGGGGGGCGTGTCGAGCATGAACGACCTGCGGGCGCTCGAGCACCGCGGCGTCGCCGGCGCCGTCATCGGCATGGCACTCTACACCGGCGCGCTCGATGCGCGCGCCGTCGCGCAGGAGTTCGCGGAATGACCGTCATCACGCGGGAGACGAGGGAGACGAAGGTCCGGGTCGAGCTGCTCGCCGACGCGGGGGCGACGCGGGTCGACACCGGCATCCCGTTCCTCGACCACATGCTCGTGACCTTCGCCCGCTACGCGGGGCTGGGGGTCGTGGTGAACGGACGCGGCGACCTGCCGCACCACCTCATCGAGGACGTGGCGATCGCCGTCGGCGCGGCGCTCGCCGGCTACCTGCCCGCGACGGCCGCGCGCTACGGCGACCGCACGATCCCGATGGACGACGCGCTCGTGCACTGCGCGCTCGATCTCGGCGGCCGGCCGTACTACCGCGGCCCGCTTCCCAGCTCGCTCTACGACCACTGGATGCGCTCCTTCGCCGACAACGCGAAGGCCACGCTGCACCTGCGCGTGCTGCGCGGTACCGATCGACACCACGTCGTCGAGGCGGCGTTCAAGGCGCTCGGCCTCGCCGTGCGCGACGCGCTGGTGGACACGGGCGCCGTGTTCAGCACGAAGGGCTCCGTCGTCCTCGAGGGGGAGTGATGCTCACCCGTCGTGTGATCGTCTGCCTCGACGTGAAGGGGGGACGGGTGGTGAAGGGGGTGCACTTCGAGTCGCTGCGCGACGTCGGCGATCCGGTCGCGCTGGCGGAGCGCTACGAGCGCGAGGGCGCCGACGAGATGGTCTTCCTCGACATCTCGGCGAGCGCGGAGGAGCGCGGCACGCTGCTCGACGTCGCGCGCCGCACCGCCGAGCGGCTCTTCATCCCGCTGACCATCGGCGGCGGCGTCCGCAGCGCGGACGACGTCGCCGGCGTCCTCCGCGCGGGCGCGGACAAGGTGAGCATCAACTCCGCCGCGGTGGCGCGGCCGGCGGTGCTCACGGAGTCCGCGGCGCGCTTCGGCGCGCAGTGCGTGGTGGCGAGCATCGATGCCAAACGACGTGGCGACGGCGGCTGGGAGGTGTACGTCCGCGGGGGCACGCAGCCGACCGGCCTCGATGCCGTCGCGTGGGCGCGCGAGTGCGTGCGGCGCGGGGCGGGGGAGATCCTCCTCACCAGCATCGACCGGGACGGCGTGCGTACCGGCTACGACCTCGAGCTCACGCGCGCCGTCGCGGGCGTGGTGGACGTGCCCGTCGTCGCGTCCGGCGGCGCGGGCACGGCGGCCCACATCCCGCAGGTGCTCCAGGAGACCGGCGCCGATGCGGCGCTCGTCGCCGGCATCCTGCACGACGGCCTCACGACCGTGCGCGAGATCAAGGGCGAGATGCTCGGCGCCGGCATCCCCGTGAGGACCGGCGCGTGAGCGACGAGGCGCTCCTGCTCGAGGCGGTCGAGGAGGTCGCGCGCCTCGCCGGCGCGCAGGCGATGCGCTACTTCCGCTCCGATCTCGCCGTCGAGGCGAAGCGCGACGGCTCCCCCGTCACCGTCGCCGACCGCACCGCCGAGCAGACGGCGCGCGAGTGGATCATGCACCGCTTCCCACGCGACGGCATCCTCGGCGAGGAGCTCGGCGACCACCAGCCCGACGCGCTGCGCCGGTGGATCGTCGACCCCATCGACGGCACGAAGACCTTCGTGCGCGGCGTGCCGCTGTGGGGGACGCTCGTCGCCGTCTGCGTGGGCACCTCGGTCGTCGCCGGCGCCGCGTTCTTCCCCGCGCTCGACGAGATGCTCGCCGCGGCGCCAGGCCAGGGGTGCTGGTGGAACGGCGCGCGCGCGCACGTCTCCCAGCTCGCCGACGTCACCCGCGCCACCGTGCTCACCACCGACGAGCGCTTCCGCGAGCACCCGCTGCGCGGCGAGCGCTGGCGGCGACTCGCGAGCGAGGCGTCGGTGAGCCGGAGCTGGGGCGACTGCTACGGCTATCTCCTCGTCGCCACCGGCCGCGCCGAGGTGATGGTGGATCCCGTGCTGTCGCCGTGGGATTCCGCGGCGCTCATGCCGCTCATCGTCGAAGCCGGCGGCGTCTTCACCGACTGGTCCGGCGCGCCGACGGCATTCGGCGGCAGCGCGGTGGCGACGAATGCCGTCCTCGCCGGCACGGTGCGCGACCTCCTCGGCGTCCCCTCTCCCACATAGCCGATGCTCGACCTGGATTCTCTCGATTTCGCCAAGGGCGGTGGTCTGGTCACCGTCGTCGCGCAGGACGCGCTCACTGGCGCCGTGCTGATGGTGGCGCACGCCGACCGCGAGGCGCTGGAGCGCACGATCGCCACCGGCGAGATGCACTACCGCTCACGCACGCGCGGCCTCTGGCACAAGGGCGCGACGAGCGGCAACACCCAGCGCGTCCTCTCCCTCGCCGCCGACTGCGACGGCGATGCCGTCCTCGCGCGCATCGTCCCCGCGGGACCCGCGTGCCATACGGGCGCCGTTTCCTGCTTCGGCGAGGGCGCGCTCGGCGCCGACGCCCTGGGCGAGCTCGACGCGACGATCGAGCGGCGCGCGACCACGCCGGACGCGCCCGGCGCGAAGCCGAGCTACACGCGCCGGCTTCTCGGCGACCGCAACCTGCGGCTGAAGAAGCTCGGCGAGGAGACCGCGGAGCTGGTCACCGCGATCGCCGACGAGGAGCGCGAGCGCGCGGCGGAGGAGGCGGGCGACCTGTTCTACCACGCGCTCGCGGCGCTGCGCTCCATCGGCGTGCGGCTGGCCGACGTGCGCCGCGTGCTCGCCGGCCGCGCGCTGTAGCGTCGCGCGCCCGCGGCGCGCGGCGGCTCAGAACTCCTTCGCCAGCTCCGGCGAGAGCTTCGACGGGTCGCCGATGTAGACGAACTGGAAGTCGCGCATGTACTGCTGCGCCGCGTGGCGGATGTCCTCCGGCGAGATGTGCCGGAGCGCCTCCACGAACCGCCCCGCCGCGCGGTAGTCGCCGTCGTACAGCGCCGCCTCGGCGAGCAGGTTCGCCTGGTCCGCGTTCGTCTCGTTCTTCAGGTAGTAGTCCGTGATGAACTGCTGCACCAGGCGCTGGAGCCCCGACGGATCCACCACCTCGCGCTGGAGCTCGGTGATCTCCCTGCGCATGATCTCGAGCACCGAGTCCGGCTGCACCGTCGTGACGTACACGCCGCCCACCGCGAACGCGCGGCTGACGAACGGCGCGTCCACGGCGTAGGTGAGGTTGCGCCGCGAGCGGATCTCGGTGAAGAAGCGGCCGGCCAGCACCGCCGCCGCCAGGCGCAGCGCGTCGAAGTCGCGCGACTGCGCCGACGGGCCCACGTAGTAGCCGAGCACGTAGTTGGTCGGCAGCGACTGGCGCTCGACGAAGGGACGGTGCTCGGCCACGCGCGGCGACGCGGGCGGCCGCCAGCTGTACGTGCCGCGGGGCAGCCTGGCCAGCGTGCTCCCCACCAGGCGCTCGACGTCGTCGCGGCTGACGTTGCCGACGACGACGAGCAGCATCCGCGACGTCACCATCTGCGTGCGCTCGTAATCGCGCAGGTCGCGCAGCGAGATCCGCGCGATCGCGCTCGGCGTGCCCTCCGGGGAGAGTCCGTACGGCTGCCCGGTGAACAGCACGCTGTCGGCGAGCCACTGCAGCGCCTCGTCCGGATCGGCGCGCCGCTGCTGCAGGCCGGCGAGCATCAGGCCGCGCACCGTCTCGACCTGCGCCGAGTCGAGCGTGGGATGCATCAGCCGATCGGCGAAGACGGCCCAGCTCGAGTCGAACGTCGACCGGATCGCGCGCAGGCCGAACACCGTCCAGTCCACCGTCGGATCGATCGTGATCGTGCTGCCGAGGTGCGCGATGCGCTCGCGCGTCCGGTCGCCGGGATAGCTGCGCGTGCCCCGCTCCGACGCGGCGAGCAGCAGCGGCTCGATCCCCTGCGTCGCTGGGGTCACCTGCTGGGTGCCGCCGAGCAGGTAGAGGTTGGCCGCGACCACGTCGTTGGCGGTGTTGCGCCGCAGGATGACGCGGAGCCCGCCGACGTCGAACTGCGCCGTCAGCGTGTCCACCGGACCACCGTCGCCGCTCAGCGAGAAGCGCTGCGGGAGCGCGGTGGCGGGCTGCTGGGCCCGCGTCGACGTCCAGGCGCCGGCGCCGAACAGCGCCGTGGCGACGAGAACCATGACGCGCGCTCTCATTGCGTGGCGCTCCCGGTGAGGTCGGCCGGCGTCAGGTGCACGTCCTGCTGCGCCTCTGGGGAGAGGAGCACGCCGACGACGTGCGGCTTGCCGACGATGTAACGATCGGCGTACTGCACCAGGTCGGCCGGCGTCTGGCGCGCCATCGTGTCCACGTAGCCGTAGAAATAGTCCAGCCCCGTCACCGCCCACCAGAAGCCGATCTGGTGCGCGAAGCCCGAGGCGCGCTCGAGGCTCATCATCGTGCCGACGATGCGCTGCTGCTTCACGTTCTCCAGCTCGGCGTCGGTGAGGTAGCCCGGCTGGACGACCTTCGCCAGCTCGGCCTCCAGCGCGGCCACCGCCTCGCGCACGCGCGCGGGCGAGGTCTCGCCCGCCACCGTGATCGGGCCGACGTGGTTGAGCGTGTAGTAGTTGACGGAGAGCGACTGGAAGAGCCCACTGTCCACCAGGTCGCGCTGGAAGCGCGAGCCCGGCTGGTTCAGCACGTCGGAGAAGACGTCGGCCGCGTACGTCGACGCCGGGTCCTTGCGCGCGCTCGGCCCCTGCCACTGGAGCATGACCACCGCCGTGCCCCCCACCGGCTCCTCGACCACCACGCCCTTGTTCGCCGTCAGCGGCGGGATCGGTGGGATCGGGTAGGTGGTGAACGGATCCGGCGCGCGCTTCCAGTCGCCGAAGACCTCCGTCGCGAGCGCGAACGCGCTATCGGGAGTCACGTCGCCGGTGATGATGATCGCGGTGTTGTTGGGGACGTAATAGCGCTTCTGGATCTCACGCATCTGCTCCGGCGTGGTCTTCAGGATCACGTCCCGCTCGCCGAGTGGATTCTTGCGGCTCCACGCGGTGGTCCAGAGCGCCTTGTCCATCGCGCGCGTGAAGTGGTACATCGGGTTCGACTCGTTGCGATCGTACTCGCCGATGACCACCGCGCGCTCGCGCTCCAGCTCGTCCTTGCGAAAGAGCGGCGTGCGGAGCGCGGCACCGAGGAAGCGCATCCCGCCCTCGATGCTGTCCGCCGGCAGCGTGAGATAGTAGTTCACGCGCTCTTCCGTCGTCGTCCCGTTGAACACGGCACCGAGCTCCGACGCGCGCGCCACGAACTCGTCCGGCTCCGGATACTCGGCGTTCGCCTTGAAGAACATGTGCTCGTACAGGTGCGACAGCCCCTCGTACGCGGAGTCCTGGGTGAAGGACCCGTTGCGCACGTCGGCCTCGATCGTGACGAGCGGCACGCCGGGATTCGGCACGACGATCACTTCCAGCCCGTTGGGCAGGACGCGGCGCTTGATGCTTCGCTCGAGCTCCTCGCGCTGGGCGTGCACCATCCCCGGCCCGAGCACGAGCAGCGCGCTTGCGAGCAGCGAGGCGCGGGAGAGGAGCCGCCGCGCCGCGCGCCGCACCCCGGTGGCGCGCGGTGGCGCCCGATGACCGTCCATTGTTTCTTTCCTCGTCATGTCCAGCGCCGCCACTCCCGCCTCCTCCGCCCTCGACGCCCTCGCGTCGCGGCTCCCGTCGGATCACCTGCGCCGCGGCGAGCCGATCGGTCCATATACCACTTTCCGCATCGGCGGACCAGCCGACCTCTTCTACGAGGCGACCACGCGCGACGAGCTGGCGCAATCGATCCTAACCGCGCGCGAGCTCGGTGTTCCGTACTTCGTCCTCGGCCTCGGCGCGAACATCCTCGTCGGCGACCGCGGCTTCCGCGGGCTCGTCATCCGCAACATCGCCCGGAGCTACGACTTCCGCGAGGGTGGCAAGCTCTGGGTGGAGAGCGGCGCGACGATGGCCCAGATCATCCCCGAAGCCGTCCACCGCGGCTGGTCCGGGCTGGAGCATTACGTCGGGATCCCGAGCACCGTTGGCGGCGCGCTCTGGCAGAACCTGCACTTCCTCTCCCCGGCGCCCGAGCGGGAGCGCACGATGTACATCGCCGAAGTCTTCGACTCCTGCGAGCTCCTCGGCGAGGATGGCGCTCGGCGAACGGTCGGGAAGGAGTACATGCGGTTCGGCTACGACACGAGCGTGCTGCACCAGCATCGCGACGTCGTCCTCAGCGCGACCTTCCAGCTCCAGAAGGCGGACGTCATCGCGATGCAGAAGGTGATGCAGGAGAACCTGAGCTGGCGCGGCGGCAAGCACCCCTGGCTCGACTGGCACCCGAGCGCGGGATCGATCTTCAAGAAGATCGAGGGCGTCGGCGCGGGGCGGCTCATCGACCAGTGCGGGCTCAAGGGCCACCGCGTCGGCGATGCCCAGATCTCCTTCATCCACGCGAACATCCTGGTGAACCTCGGACACGCGACGGCAAAGGACGTCCGAGATCTCATCGCCCTCGCCCAGCACGAAGTCGAGAAGAAGTTCGGCCAGCACCTGGAGCCGGAGATCGGGTTCGTCGGAGAGTTCTGAGAGGGACGCGGGACGAGGGACGAGATCGGGCTGGCGTCGTCGCGGCGTGCGTCGGGCTCCGTGGTTGGGCGGCACCACACGGAGGGGAGCGCGGATTCGACGGATGAACGGCACGGATCGGCGCGGATCGTTCCGGGTGGCGCGACGGCGCCATGCACAACGGCCAGTCCGGGCACCGGCTCCCCCAGCACTGCCCCCATTCGCGCCATTCGCACGATCTCCGTTCAATTCGCGTCGTCTCTCTGGATGCTGGCCGGATAGAGGGGCCAGCGGCGGCGCGAGAAGGCCAGTCGCGCCGTGTGTCGGGCTCCGTGGTCGGGCCGGCATCACACGATGGGAAGGCGCGGATGACCACGAATGAACTGCCGAATCCGTGCGAATCGCTCCGTGTGGCGGGACGGGGCCTCTCGCCCCGGCCGATCCGGGGACCGGCTCCCCCGCCACAGCGCCCATCCGTGCCGATCCGCAGTTCCCGTGTCATCCGTGTCGGCTCGTATGACACCGGCTCGGTAGAGGGGCCTGCGGCGGCGCGAGGAGTCTGGATGCATCGAAGATGCTGCACGCGTCCCGCGTCCCGCGCCGCCCCCGCTCAGTACCCCTCCCCCACCCCCACCACCACCCGCCACCCCGCCCCGTGATCCACCGGCCGCGCGACGCCCACGCTCGCCGCGCCGGAGAACAGCGTGAGCCGCAAGTCCACCGACGCGCGGATGCCGTGGGTCGGCACCGAGACCGGAGTGGCGTACGGGGCGGGTCCGCTGCGCCCGAGGAGGCGGAGGGCGCGCCACGCTGCCGCGGTTCCAGCCCCTGCCCACCCACCCTGGATGCCGGCCGCCATGCCGGGGCTCAAGCCCGGGAGGTAGTAGCCGCGAATCAGGCGGAGGGGCGACCGAAGGACGGGCAGGGTATAGCCCGCCGCGAGCGCCGCGACGGCGGCGCGGTCCCCGCCGAACTCCTTGTAGCCGTAGCCGGGGAGCCCCTCGTTCCCGCCCAGCTCGAACAGCTGCTGTGGCGGCAGCGCCTCGCCGAGCACGATCCCGCCGCGCGCCCGCGCGGCGAGCCACGCGTCGCCCCGGTACTCGCGCCCGGAGAGTGAGAGCTCCGCGCGCGTCCACTCGAGCTCCCCGCGCGCGTATTCGACGCGCGCGCGCGCCCCGACGCCGGTCTCGACGAAGTCGCCGCTGACGTTCGGATGCAGCTCTATGTCCGCGGCCGCGCGCGCATAGCGACCGGCCGTCGCCCCGCGGTTCGGACGGAAGCTCGGCCCGCCGAACAGGCCGCGCGCCACCCGCGCGACCTCTGGCCGGTCCTCGCCGACGCCGATCTCGGCGGAGACGATGGTCCGCTCTCTCGAGCCGATGTCGCGCACCACCGACCCCGCGACGGTGCGCCGGTCGACGTAGTCCGCGTCGTCCACCGAGGCGAGGAGCGCCGCGAGCGAGCCGCCTCCTTCCAGCGCTGAGCGGAAGTCGTTGGTGCTGGCGAGCGACCGCTCGACGCGCACCCCGTACGTCCACCGCGCGCGCGCCAGGGTGAGCGCCGCCCCGCCGCGCACGGTGCGTTCGTCCCACGCCCATCCGCCGAACGCGCGCGCGGTCAGTCCGGGCGCCGCGTCGCGAAAGCGCAGTGCGGCCGCCAGCCCGGTGAACGGCCCCTCGACACGATCGTAGCGGAGCACCTCGTCCAGCCGGCGTGGATACGGCGACAATCGCGGAGCGCCCGTCGGCCGCCAGGGATCCGGGGCCAGCTCCTCGAAGTCGCCGCCAGTCACCATCGCCGTCTCGCGCCCGAGCCCCTCGCGCCAGCCGGTGAAGGCGCTGATGCTGTCTCCCGGCGCGAAGGTCACGCGCGGGGTGAGCGCGAGCGCGGGACCTGTCGGGGCCGGCGCGCTCGCCGTGTCCACCGAGTAGTCGGCGAAGCGCGAGACGATGCGGAAGACGGAGCGGTCCGCGCCGAACGTCGCCGCCGTCGCCTGGAACTCGGTGCGTTCGTAGACCGGGAGCCAGTAGCGCCCGGCGACCTCCTCCATCTCGAACTCCACGTACGCCGCCGACACCACCCCCGCGGCGCGCGCGACGAGCGCGCCGAGTCGCCGTCCGCGCGATGGATCGGGATAGACGATTCGCCCGCGCATGCGCACGACGACACCGCGATCGCCGTCCACGTCGAGCTCCCCGCGAAATCCCGCCACGCGCGCGCCGACGTCGAACCGCGGCACGACGGTGATGCGGACGATCGGCACCTCGCGCGCGGCGGTGTGCAGGACGGCCACGGTGTCGCCGCCGCCGAAGCGGTAGTAGCGCTCGCGCTCCGCGCCCAGGGGATGGATCACGGGAATGGTGTCGCGGCGGCCACGCGCGCGTCCCGCGCCGAGCGCGCCCCGCCCCCCACCCTCGATCCCGAATCGCAGCTCGTTGCCGTAGAGGAGGGGCACGGTCCACCCGCGCACGAAGCTCAGCGCCGAGAATGGCACCCCCACGGACTGGGAACGGAAGCTGACCACGTGCAGGTCGTAGCACACCCCGCGCGTCCACGTCGCGTTCGCGGCGAGCTGCTCGATCTGCGTCGCGTGCTCGCGCCCCAGCGTGTCGCGAACGAGAAAGGAGAGCTCCGTCTCCACCCGCGCGCGGTAGCCGCGCAGCTCGGGTGGGGGCGCGGCGTTCGCCGCCGCGCTCCGCTCCACAACCTGGCGGACCACGGGACTCGCGTACACCGAATCGCTGTCGCTCCGCACCGCGAGCAGCGCCGCGAGCGCGAGGATCAGCATCCGACCTCGGGACGATGCGTCAGCTGCTGGCCGCTTCCGCGCCCAGCAGCTCGACTTCCTCCGTGGCTGCGGCCCAGCGCTCCAGCGTGCGATCGAGATCGCGCTTCGCCGCTTCGAGCTCCGCGCCGAGCTCGGTCGCCTTCGTTATGCCGTCCGCCCGCGTGTAGAGGTCGGGATCCTCCAGCGCGTTTCCCAGCTCGGCGACGCGCGCTTCCAGCGTCGCGATCTGCCCCTCGATCTCCTGCAGCGCGGCGCGCGCGCGGCGCAGGTTGCGTCGCGCCGACTCCCCCTCGCTCTCCTTCCGCGCGGTCTTCTGCTTCTCGCGCACCCGCCGCAGCGCTTCCTCCTCGGAGGCTCGCACCGCTGCCGCGTGCTCGCGCTCCGCGCTCACCTGCTCCCACTCCTCGAACGATCCGTCGAACGTGGTCATGTGCCCGTCGTGCAGCACCCACACGCGGGTCGCCAGCGCGCGGAGCAGGGCGCGATCGTGGCTCACGAGGATCACCGTCCCCTCGTAGCGCTCGATCGCGTCCTCCAGCGCCTCGATCGATTCGACGTCGAGATGGTTCGTCGGCTCGTCCAGGATCAGCAGGTTCGCGCGCGAGAGCATCAGCATCGCGAGCCCGAGCCGCGCGCGCTCGCCTCCCGACAGCGTGGCCACGATCCGCTGCACCTCGTCGCCGGAGAAGCCGAAGCGCCCGAGGTGCCCCTGGACCGTGCGCCGCTCCCAGTGCGGCCGCAGGTCCGCGATCGCCTGGTAGATCGTGCGGTCCAGCGGCACCTGCGACAGGTCCTGCCGGTAGTACGCCGGCTGGATCGATGCACCGATCCGCAGCTCGCCGGCGGCGAGTGGGCGCTCGCCCACCAGGGTGCGCACCAGCGTCGACTTCCCCGCGCCGTTCGGGCCGATGAGGCCGAGCACGTCGCCGCGCAGGATCGTGCCGGTGAAGTCGCGCAGGAGCACCCGCTCGTCGATGGCGATCGTGGCGTGCTCCGCGTCCGCCACGCGGTCGCCGCCTCGTTCGGCGACGTCGAAGCGGAGCGCCATCGAGTCCTCGTCGCCCACGGGCGCGCTCAATCTCGGCAACCGCTCCAGGCGCTTGCGCCGCCCCTTCGCCTGCTTGCTGTTCTGGCCGGCGATGTTGCGGGCGATGTAGTCCTGCTCGTGGGCGATGTTCTTCTGCTGCTTCTCGTACTGGCGCTGCTGCGCGAGCCGGCGTTCCGTCCGCTGCTGCACGAACGCCTCGTAGCCGCCGACGTACGCGGTCGCCGAGTCCCCCTCGAAGTGCAGGATGTGATCGGCGATGTTCGCCAGGAAGGCGCGATCATGGCTGATGAGGAGCACCGTGGCCGTGGATTCGGCGAGGTACTGCTCCAGCCAGCGGGTCGTGTCGAGGTCGAGGTGGTTCGTCGGCTCGTCGAGCAGGAGGACGTCCGCCGGGCTCACGAGCTGGCGGGCCAGGCCGACGCGGCCGCGTTCGCCGCCGCTCAGGTGAGCGAGCGGCATCGTGCGCGCCTCCGCCGGGTCGAAGCCGAGGCCGTGCAGCACCGCGTCCACGCGGGGCGCGATCGTGTACCCGCCCTCGCGCTCGAACCGCTCCAGGTCGCGGCCGTAGCGATCGAGCGCGGCCGGCGTGGAGTGCTCCCCCAGCGCCGCGGCCTGATCGGCCAGCGACTTCTCCAGCGCCAGCAGCTCCGCGAACTGCCCGGCCGCCGCCTCCCAGACCGTCGCCGCGTCCCCGAAGTCGCGATGCTGCTCCAGTAGTGACACGCGAATGCCTGGCTGGCGCGCGATCGCGCCCTCGCTCGGGCGCATCTCGCCGGTCAGCAGCTTGAACAGCGTCGTCTTCCCCGTGCCGTTCCGCCCGATGATGCCCCAGCGTTCTCCGCTCGCCACCGTGAAGGTGATGTCACGGAAGAGCCGCGTGGCCCCGAACTCGACTCCGACCCCGGAAACCGCGAGCTGGGTCACGCCGATACCCACTGCTTCCACTCGGCCTCGGCCAGGCCGACGGTGAGCGCGTGCCCGTTCCGGACCAGGGGCATGCGAAGGAGGAGCGGCTCGTCCGCCAGCTTCTCCAGCCAGCGGTCATCGGAGAGCCGCGCGTGCGCGAGCCCGAGCTCGGCGAAGCGCTTCGACTCGCGATCCACCAGCGCCGCGGTGCCGAACTTCTGCACGAACCGGCGCAGCTCCCCGGGCGACGCCGCGCGCTCGACGAGATCCACGAAATGCGTCTTCACCCGGCGCTCCGCGAAGAACCGCAACGCCTTGCGCGTGTCCGCGCTCTTCTTCACCCCGAAGATCTGAACTTCCATTCCTGGTCCGCCGCTGTTATCCGTGCCACGTGCGTCGAAGCGAGTATACCTACAGGCCGGCGTGGTGGGTACCGGGCCGCCACCTCCAGACGCTCTGGGGCAAGTTCTTCCGACGGAAGCCGCCGCTGCCCACCCGCGTCGAGGTGCTCCGCACGCCGGACGGCGACGAGCTAGAGCTGCACCGGCTCGACGCACCCCCCGACCGGCCGCGTCTCTTCCTTCTACACGGTCTCGAAGGAACGGTGCGCTCCCACTACGTCGGTGGGCTGTTCGAGCAGGCGCGCGTCCGCGGGTGGGGCGCCGACCTCCTGCTCTTTCGCGGCTGCGGCTCCGTCCCCAACCGGGCCCGCCGCTTCTATCACTCCGGCGAGACGACCGACGTGGCCTTCGCCGTGAGCCGCGTTCTCGAGGATCATCCCGACGCGCCGATCGGCATGGCCGGCGTCTCGCTCGGCGGCAACGTGCTCCTCAAGTGGCTCGGCGAGCTGGGCGACCGCGTGCCCGAACGGATCCGCGCCGCGGCCGCGGTGTCCGTGCCCTTCGATCTCGCCCGCGGCGCACGCTTCATCTCCCAGGGCTTCTCGCGCGTCTACGAGGCCAACTTCGTCGGCAGCTTGCGCCGCAAGGCGTTGGAGAAGCTGGCGCGCTACCCGGACCTGTTCGACCCCGAGGCGCTCCGGCGCTCGCGCACGATCTTCCAGTTCGACGATGCCGTGACCGCGCCGGTGCACGGCTTCCGCGACGCGCTCGACTACTACACGCACTCCAGCGCCCTCGGTTGGTTGCACCGAATACGGCGGCCCACGCTGCTTCTCAGCTCGAGCGACGATCCCTTCCTCCCGCCCGAAGTCCTCGACGAGGTCCGCGCCGTAGCCCGCGAGAACCCCTTCCTGCACCCGGAGTTCACGAAGAGGGGAGGACACGTCGGCTTCGTCGCCGGACGCGTGCCCTGGCGCCCGTTCTACTACGCCGAGTGGCGCGTGCTCGATTTCCTCGCCGGCGAGCTCGATAGCGCTTGATCTGAGCCACGGTATCGCGCATTCTCCTCACCCCTCACGCCGGAGGAGTCCGCGATGCGTACTCGTCTCTACTTCGTGCTGCTCGCCGGTCTCGCCGCCTGCACGGTGCGGCGCATCGAGCCGGCCACGCCCACCCGCGATGCCGCGGGCGAAGTCGTCGGACAGCAGGGCAGTGCAGGCCTCCCCGCCGGCGAGGCCACGGTGGCCGAGCGGCTCGCCCACTCCCCACGGCACGGCGAGTGGGTCACGATCGCCGCCGGCTCTCCGGACAGCCTGCACGCGTACGTGGTCTACCCCGAGCGGTCGACGCGCGCGCCCGTCGTGGTCGTCGTGCACGAGATCTTCGGCCTCTCGACGTGGGTACGCGGCGTGGCCGACCAGCTCGCGGCCGAGGGCTACATCGCCATCGCGCCCGACCTCCTCACCGGCAAGGGTACGCGACAGGGCGACACCCTCTCCTTCGACGAAGCACGCCGGCTGATCGCCGGGCTCCAGCCCGCCGAGGTGCAGCGCGACCTTCAGGCTGCCGCGCGCTACGCCATGGCGCTGCCGGCCGCGCTCCCCCGCTACGGCATCGTCGGCTTCTGCTGGGGCGGTGGGATCTCCTTCGCCCACGCCGTCGAATCACCCCAGGGCCTCGGCGCCGCCGTCGTGTACTACGGCACCTCTCCGGCCACGAGTGCGCTCACCCGCGTGCGGGTTCCCGTCCTCGGGCTCTACGGCGGAAACGATGCCCGGGTCGACGCCACCATCCCGCCCGCGGACTCCGCGATGAAGGCGATGGGGAAGAGCTACGACCCACACGTCTTCCGCGGGGCGGGCCATGGCTTCCTTCGTGCTCAGGAAGTCTCGCCCGCGAACCTCGATGCCAGTCGGGAGGCTTGGCCTCTCACGATCTCCTTCTTCCGCTCGCACCTCGGAGCATGACAGTCGTCTTCATTGCCAGCCTGATCGTCGGACTCTTTCTCGGTGTTCGCGTCATGATGTTCGGAGTCGAGCGCCCGGGCGCGCACCCCAGCGAGGGGAACGCGATCAGCGTGCGGCTCGCGAACCCCGCGATCGCGGCCTTCGCCCTCGTTTTCGGCCTGCTCGGCTACCTCCTGACCCGGGTCGGGCTCGCGACCGGGACGGCGGTGGTCATCGCGATCCTCTGCGGCCTCGTCGCGGCGGCGCTGGCGGTCTGGGTGGTTTCGCGGTCGGCGCGCGTCGTCCCCGCGTTCGATGCCATCGATCCGCGCTACGCGCTCCAGGGGCAGCTCGCGCAGGTGGTCCGGCCGATCGGCGCCGGCGAGGAAGGGGAGATCGAATTCGAAGTCGACTCGGCACGCCGCGTCGTGCGGGCGCGGAGCGTGGGCGAAGAGAGCGTCGGCATCGGAGCCGACGTGGTCATCGATCGAATCGAGGACGACGTTGCCTACGTCGAGCCGTGGCACCAGGTCGAGCAGCGACTATAGAGGTGAGCCTCATGTCGGACGCAGTGATCTTCGCGTGCATCTTCGTCGGCTTCTTCATCCTGCGCGCGATCGCGGCCACGGTGTTCTTCCTCGTCCTCCTGCCGGACGGGGATCGCTGTCCGGAGTGCAACGCGGTCACCATCCGCGTGAAGTCCCCCGTCTGGAATTTCCTGCTTCCGCGCTTCCGGACGAGCTGGTGCTACGATTGCGGGTGGCACGGGCTGCTGCGAGCGGGCCCGCTCACCCCGACCGCCGCTCCGAAGGAGCTCACGAAGAAGAGTTGAGCCTCGTGTTCGCCGAGGCGTGCAGCACGAGCCACTGCGGCCAGTTGCCGGTGAGCTCGAAGAAGTCGTCGAAGTAGGCGAGCCCCAGCGACTCCAGCTCGGCGATCACGTCCTGGAGCGCGTCCTCCTCGTAGATCGGCCCGATCGCGACGAGATCTCCCTCCACGCGGAACTCGTCCGCGGTGAGCCCGAGGCGTTCGTCGATGGTAACCCGGCTCAGGCCGCTGCGCTCGTATGCCTCGCGGCGCAGGAAGAGCGTCGGCGCTCCATCAGGTACGGATAGTGGCATGGTGCATCCCGTCGCGGTGGTGATGCCGGCAAATATACCGCCGCCGGCGATGTCGCCCCCCGCCCCCGCCGCGCCGCTCCCCCGCGTGCGTGGGGCGCTCTAGCTTTCGCACGATGACCGCACCCTCCGTTCGCGCCACCGAAGCCGATTTCGACGTCGTGGTCGTCGGCGCCGGCCACGCCGGCACCGAGGCGGCCGTCGCCGCCGCGCGGCTCGGCGCCAGGGTCGCCGTGGTCACGAGCGCGCTCGAGACCATCGGCCAGATGTCGTGCAATCCGGCGATCGGCGGCGTGGCGAAGGGCACGGTCGTGCGCGAGGTCGATGCGCTCGGCGGCATCATGGCCCGGGCGACGGACCTGGCCATGCTCCAGTTCCGGATGCTGAACCGCAGCAAGGGACCCGCCGTGTGGGCGCCGCGCGCCCAGTGCGATCGCGGCCTGTACCGTCGGGCCGTTCGCTCGCTGCTCGAGGAGCATCCGACCCTGCAGACCATCCAGGGGACCGTCGGCCGTCTGCTCCTCGACGAGGAGGGGGGCGAGGTGCTCGGGGTGGAGACGCTCGAGGGGCGCCGCTTCGGCGCGCGCGCCGTCGTGATCACCACCGGCACCTTCCTTCGCGGCCGGATCCACATCGGCACGACCACCCACTTCTCGGGCGGGCGCGCCGGCGAGTCGGCGACGGTGCACCTGGCCGAGCAGCTCGAGCGCCTCGGACTCGAGGTGTCGCGCTTCAAGACCGGCACCCCGCCGCGCATCGACGGGCGCTCGGTGGACGTCGCGCGACTCGAGCGGCAGGAGAGCGAGATCGAGCAGTTCGACTACTCGTGGTCGCACTTCTGGAGCGAGCCGCGCCGGCACGACGGTGCGACGCGCCACCCTCGGCAGCTTCCCTGCTGGATCACCTGGCTCGGCGAGGCGGGGAAGGGCGTCATCCAGGAGAACATCGGGAAGTCGGCGATGTACGGCGGCGCGATCGCGTCGCGCGGGCCGCGCTACTGCCCGTCGGTCGAGGACAAGATCGTGAAGTTCCCGACGGCCGAGCGGCACCAGATCTTCCTCGAGCCGGAGGGGCACGACACCCACGAGCTGTACGTGAACGGCCTCTCCACGTCGCTCCCCGCCGACGTGCAGATGGCGGTGCTGCGCACCATCCCGGGCCTCGAGGGCGTGCGGATGACGCGCGCGGGCTACGCGATCGAGTACGACTACTACGCGCCGACGCAGCTCGATGCATCGTTAGGCGTGAAGGCGATGCGCGGCCTGTACCTCGCCGGCCAGATCAACGGCACGACCGGCTACGAGGAGGCGGCGGGGCAGGGCGTCGTCGCCGGGGTCAATGCCGCGCTGTGGGTGCAGGGGCGGCCGTCGCTCGTCCTCGGCCGCGAGAGCTCCTACATCGGCGTGCTCGTCGACGATCTCGTGACCCGCGGCGTGGACGAGCCGTACCGCCTCTTCACCTCCCGCTCGGAGTTTCGCCTCACCGTGCGGCAGGACAACGCCCTGCGGCGGCTGGCGCCGATGGGGCGGGAGCTCGGGCTGTACGACGATCGCGAGCTCGCCGCGATCGAGCGCCGCTTCGCCGACGAGGAGGAGGCGCGGCGCCTCGCCGAGTCGACGAGCATCGCGCCGGACGCCGCGGCGCCGCTGCTGGCGCGAGCCGAGAGCTCCGAGCTGCCGCACGCCGTGCGCATCGCCGAGGTGGCGAAGCGCCAGGGCGTATCCCTGCGAGAGCTGCTGCGCGCCGCGGGAATCGGCGAGTCGCTCGCGCCCGACGCGGTCGTGACGACGGAGCTGGAGCTGAAGTACGCCGGCTACTTCGCGCGCGAGCGCGACCAGGCGGAGAAGCTGCGCCGCATGGGACAGTTCCCCCTGACGGCGGACCTGCCGTACGCGGAGATGCGGTCGTTGTCGTTCGAGGCGCGGCAGAAGCTGTCGGCACTCCAACCGCTCTCCCTGGCGCAGGCGTCGCGGATCCCGGGCGTGAGCCCCACGGACCTGCAGAACCTGGTGATCGAGGTGCAGAAGCGGAGCCGGGTGGGGTAGGGGGCGGGGGGCGGGAGGCGGGACGAGGGACGAGGGACGCGTCCGGGCGGGCCACTCTCGCCGTGCGCTGGGCGCTCGCTCGGGAGGCGATTACCCCCATGCGACACGGATTGGACGGAGGGCACGGATACTCCGGATGGGTAGCCGGCGCCTGGGAACGGCGGCGGCGGCGTCCATCTCGCTGGCTAGAGTTCATCCGTGGCCTTCATCCGTGCCGTTCATCCGTGACATCCATGTTCCCGTTGTTCACCCTCGTGGAGAGCTCCGCGGGCCGGCGATGCCACATCACAAACGTGACAGTGCCTGCGGGATCGTCTGCCCGGTTTGGCGCATCGAGGTCCGCTATCGTCATGCTGGCCCGTCACCACGTCGCATCGAAGGTGTAGCAGTCTCAATCACTCACTGGAGGGGCATCCGTGCGTTCGAGATTTCGCTGGATGGGATCGGCATTGCTGCTGGTTGCCGCGCCGCTGGTATCGCGGGCACAGGGGACCGGGACGGGCGCGGAGCAGCGGCCGCAGATCGTGACGTCGGCACAGAGCGAGGTTCGCGTCACCCCGGACCGCGCGACGATCGCGATCGGCGTCCAGACGCGGGGCGCCACGGCGGCGGCGGCCGGGAGGGAGAACGCCCGGAAGCAGCAGGCGGTGATCGATGCGGTGAAGGCGCTGGGCGTGCCTTCCAATCAGATCTCGACCGTCGGCTACAACGTGTTCCCGGAGACCCGCTACGACAAAGACAGCGGCCAGCAGCGTGTGACCGGATACGTGGTGAGCAACGTCGTACGCGTGGAGGTGCACCAGGTCGATCAGGTCGGGCCGGTCGTGGACGCGGCGTTGACCAAGGGTGCGAACCAGATCAACTCCCTCCAGTTCACGTCCTCCAAGGCGGACGAGGCGCGCCGGCGCGCGCTCGCCGAGGCCGTGGCGAACGCGCGCGCGGATGCGGAAGCGCTCGCCACCGCTGCCGGGGGCCGAATCGGAGACCTGCTCGAGCTGACCGAGTCCGGCGGCTATCCGAGGCCGATGTTCGAGTTTCAGGTCGCGCGCGCCGGCATTGCGGGGGCCGCGGCTCCGACGCCGGTGGAGCCGGGCGAGATCACCGTTCAGGCGTCGGTTTCGGCACGCTGGGCGTTCGTCGGACCGTCCAGGTAGTTAAGAACGCCGGCGCTGGCGCGAACGTGAATGCGCCAGCGCCGGCCTGTCCGCCCTGTGCGATCGGCTCATCGGGTCCTGCGAATCGGGCCCGGAGTGAGAACCGACCGAGCGCGGTGGCGCGTTCGATCCGGGACTGAGTCCGAGATCGCTCTCGTGGACTTCGTGTGGAGAGTACGGATCCCGGTCGTAGATAACTGCCAGGCTTTGTGGAGAGCCTGTGGAAAAATGTGCCACGTGGCACATCTCAGGTCCGAGGATCACCTCCCGGCACCGCTTTCGGCCGGCTTCTCCGCCTCGGTCCCTCGTCCCACACGGCATCCCGCGCTATCTTCGTCCCCGTCGAGCGGCCGCGCGCGCCCTCGCATCCAGCGCCCCTTCCGCCCTCCTCGGGACTCGGCGCACCTGACCAGCTTCCCCGCTCTCGTGGCTCGGATCATCGCAATCGCCAACCAGAAGGGCGGCGTCGGAAAGACCACCACCGCCGTCAATCTCGCCGCCAGCCTCGCCGTCGCCGAGCAGCGAACCCTGCTCATCGACGGCGACCCCCAGGGGAACGCGACCAGCGGCATCGGCCTCACCCGCGAGCAGCTCGGCCCCACCGTCTACGACGCCCTCCTCGGCGAGATCCCGATCTCCGACGCGATCATCCGCGAGGTCCAGTTCAAGCACCTCGACGTCGTACCCGCCACGCCGGACCTCGCTGGCGCCGAGGTCGAGATCGTCGATCACCCGCAGCGCGATCGCGCCATGCGCAACGCGGTGCAGCCCATCCGGAGCCAGTACGACTTCGTCCTCATCGACTGCCCGCCATCCCTCGGCCTCATCACGCTGAACATGCTCGCGGCCGCCGACGCTCTCCTCATCCCGGTGCAGTGCGAGTACTACG
>CAMLIT010000037.1 GCA_946480295.1 uncultured Gemmatimonadota bacterium | reverse complement strand
CCCTCGCGCGCGCGCAGCGGGAAGACGTGGCCGCCGTGGCGCAGGTCGGCGGGCACCGTCGCCGGATCCACGACGACGCGGATGGTCGTCGCGCGATCCTGCGCGCTGATCCCCGTCGTCACGCCGAAGCGCGACGAGGCGTCCACGCTCACCGTGTACGCGGTGCGGTAGTCGTCGATGTTCGTCTCGGCCATCGGCGTGAGGCCGAGCTGGTCGACGCGCTCACCATTCAGCGCGATGCAGATCAAGCCGCCCGCGTGCTTGATCATGAAGTTCACCAGCTCCGGCGTGACGAGCTGCGCCGCGCAGATGAGGTCTCCCTCGTTCTCGCGGTCCTCGTCGTCCGCGACGATCACGAACTTGCCGGCGCGGAAGGCGGCGATGGCGTCTTCGATAGTGGAAAAATTCATATGACCTTCATGACGCCATCCGCTCTCCGCTCTCCGCCCTCCGCGAGCGGCCTCGGACGACAGCGTGTCCCGAGGTTCGTGGAAGGCGGAGAGCGGATGGCGTAAGGCGGCCAGCGTTCATCGTCCCGATCTCTCGTAAGGTCCGACCAGCTTCTGCACGTACTTCCCGATCATGTCCGCCTCGACGTGCACACGGTCGTCCGCGGCGAGGTCGCCGAGCGTCGTGTGGCGCAGCGTGTAGTCGATGAGCGAGAGCTGCACCACGTCCGGTTCGGGCAGGTCGTTCACCGTCAGGCTCACGCCGTCCACGGTGAGCGAGCCATGCTCGACCATAAGCTCGGCGAGCCCGCTCGACAGGGCAAGGTCGACGAGACGGGCATCGCCCTCCTGCCGCACCCGCCGGACGCGAGCGACCCCGTCCACGTGGCCCTGCACGAGGTGCCCGCCCAGTCGGTCCCCGAGGCGCATGGCGCGCTCGAGGTTCAGTCGCCGGCCCGCGCCCCACTCGGCCACGGTCGTGCGGTCGAGCGTCGTGACGACCGCCGCGACGGTGAACCAGCCGCGCCCGTGCTCGCGCACGGTGAGGCAGGCCCCGTTGACGGCGATGCTCTCGCCGTCGGCGAGGTCGTCGTAGCGGCAGCGGATGCGGAGCTCTCGCCCCGCCGCCGTGTCCGCGACGTGCTCGAGGACGCCGACGTCCTCCACGAGACCGGTGAACACTACCGAGATCCGAACGCGTAGGTGGTCATGACATCCTCGCCGAAAGTGCGACGCTCGACGACGCGCCAGCGGTGCGCCTCCGAGACGATCGCCGCAGGGGCGTGGGCGAACGCGTTCAGTGCGCCCGCGCCGAGGATGATCGGTGCCTGAAAGATAATCAGCCGGTCCACCAGGGCTCCGGCGAGCAGCGAGCCCGCGAGGCGGGCGCCCCCCTCCACGAGGAGCGAGCGCACCCCCGCCCGGGCGAGGGCACGGAGGGCGTCGTCCAGCGTGCGCTCGACGAGCACCTCGACACCCGCCTGGCGCAGCACCGTCGCTCTCTCGGCATCCGGCTCGCGCGCCACGATGATCGTGGGCACGTCGCGGGCGGTGCGCACCAGGGTGGCCTCGGGGGGCGTGCGGAGGGTCGAGTCGAAGATCACGCGGCGGGGCGCGACGCGCGGCGGCTCGACATCGCGGACGGTGAGCGCGGGGTCGTCGCAGAGCACCGTGCCGACGCCCACGGCGACGGCATCGGAGCCGGCGCGGAGCCGGTGCACCTCGCGCCGCGATTCGGGGCCGGTGAGCCAGCCGCGGGTGCGTCCGGCATCGGCGATCGCGCCGTCGAGCGAGACGGCGAGCTTGAGGACGACCCACGGGCGCGGCCGCTCGGCTTCGTGAGCGCGGAAGAACGGGGCATTGAGCTCCCGCGCCTCCTCCTCCAGGACTCCCGTCTCCACGTCGATGCCCGCGTCGCGAAGCCGCTCCGCGCCGCCGCGCGCCACGGGGTTGGGATCGCGCGCGGCGACGACCACCCGCGCGATCCCCGCGGCGAGGATCGCCTCGGTGCACGGCGGCGTCTTGCCGGCGTGGTTGCACGGCTCGAGGGTGACGTAGAGCGTGGCCCCGCGCGCCCGCTCGCCGGCGGCGCGGAGCGCGAACACCTCGGCGTGCGGCTCCCCCCAGCGCGGATGCCATCCCTCGCCGACGACGGCGCCGTCGCGTACGACGACGGCGCCGACCATCGGGTTCGGCGCCGTCTGTCCCCATCCACGACGGGCGAGGTCGAGCGCCCGGCGCATGTACGCTCGCGCGTCAGGCTCCGGGCGCTCGGGATCGCTCATGTCTCAGAAGCCGACACGCAGCCCCACGGAGCCGTAGAGGCGCGACTTGTCCGCGTCGCCGCCGCTGAAGGCGCTGTACGTCGACGCCTTGCCGCCGGAGACCTGCCCGACCTCGGCGACCAGCTTGCCGAGGACGAAGTTGAACGAGAAGTCGGCGAACATGTTGGTGCGCGTCATCGACTGCGACAGATTGACCGTGTCGGACGACACGCTGCCGATGCTGGACTGCGCCGTGCCCTGCACCTTCGCCGACTGGTCGTACTTGTCCTGACCGACGCCCGCCGCGATGCCGAAGAGCAGGAGGTTCTTGCTGGCGACGATGCGCCACGCCGAGGTGTTCACCTTCGCGTCGGTCACCGAGACGCTGATGTTCGACGACGTGCCGGACATGTCGGTGGTCGGCAGGTCGCGCTTCAGGTAGGAGAACGAGACGCCCGGCGAGACGAGCGACTCCTGGAGCAGCCCGAGGCGCACGCCATAGCCGAACTTGAGGCTGGAGCTGGGCGTCAGGGTGAAGTTGCTCGAAGACACCTTGGGCACGTACGTCGCGCTCAGGAGGCCGTCGACCCCGAGGATGTTCGTGACCCCGAGCGGGATGCCCTGGAACAGGCCGATCGCGCCGTCGACGGTCGGCAGGCCGATGATCTGCTTCTTGCTCGGCAGGCTGTTGTAACCCGTCGTCCGTCCGTAGGCGATGCGGCCGGTGTCCGAGGGCGTGGGGAACTTCGAGAAGTCCGGCAGGTCGCCCGCGATGACGTTTCCGCGGAGCCCGACCGCGAAGTGTCCGAGGCCGCCGAGCGTGCCGCCCTGCCCCATCGTGGCGTTGCCGCCGGCGAGCGATACGCCGAGCTGCGGTGCCATGAACTGGAAGACGTCCACCGCCATCTGGCAGGCGTCCTGCGACGCACGCGAGCGGTCGGGCATGAGGACGCCGCCGACGTTCGACAGCGTGCCCGGCGGACAGGTGTTCGCCTGCGCCGCGACCGTGGCCGCGGGGAAGATCGAGAGAATCGAGAGACCAGCCACTATGACGAGATGACGCTTCATACAGCTTCTCCCTGGTGGTGAAGAATGACCCGCCCGCTGCCGCGCACCACTCGCCCGAGACGCCACGCGGGCACCCCGGCGGCGGTCGCGGACGCGAGGATCGAGTCGACGTTCGATGCGTTCGCGATCACGACCATCCCCACGCCCATGTTGAAGGCGCGGTACATCTCCTGACGGTCTACCCCGCCCGCACGCTCGAGTGTTCCGAAGAGGTTCGGGATGGTCCAACTCGCGGTGTCCACCACCGCGTCCAGCGTGGGCGGAAGTGCCCGGTTGAGATTACCGGGCAGCCCGCCACCCGTGATGTGCGCCATCGCACCGATGCGCGGCAGCACGGGTCGCAGCGCCGGCAGATACGACCGGTGCACGCGCAGCAGCACGTCCGCCGTAGACGCCCCCTCGCCCGGGAACTCGTCCTCCGGCCGCAGGTGCATCCGCTCGGAGACGATGCGCCGCGCGAGCGAGTAGCCATTCGTGTGCAACCCATTGCTCGCGAGGCCGACCAGCACGTCGCCCTCGCGCACGCGATCCGGACCGAGGATCGCGTCCTCCTCCACATATCCGACGATGAACCCCGCCAGATCGTAATCCGGCGGCGTGTAGACGCCGGGCATCTCCGCCGTCTCCCCGCCGAGGAGCGCGCATCCGTTCTCGCGGCAGCCGGCGACGACGCCGGCGACGACCGCCTCCACCGTCGCGGGGACGAGCGCGCCGAAGGCGACGTAGTCGAGGAAGAAGAGCGGCAGCGCGCCCTGGACGAGGATGTCGTTGACGCAGTGGTTCACCAGGTCGTGGCCGATCGTGTCGTGCCGCCCGGCCTCGATCGCCACCTTGATCTTCGTCCCGACGCCGTCGGCGCTCGACACGAGCACCGGCTGGCGCGCCTCGCTCGGCAGGCGGAACATCCCGCCGAAGCCGCCGAACGCGCCCCGCGCGCCCGCGGTGAAGGTGGATTCGACGAGCCGCTTGATGCGGTGCTTCGCGTCGTCGGCGGCCTCGATGTCGACCCCCGCCGCGCGGTAGCTGAGCGGTTCGCTCACGCCTGCATCTCCTGCTCGAAGGTGACGAGCCGGTGGAAGTCGCGCACCCGGCGCGCGATGTCGTCGGGCTGGATCTCGAGGAGCCGCTCGACGGAGAACTTCTCCACGGCGAAGGAGCCCATGGCCGAGCCGTAGACGACGGCGCGGCGCAGCGTGGCCTCGGAGAGGTCGTCGGCGCGCGCCAGGTAGCCCATGAAGCCGCCGGCGAAGGAATCGCCGGCGCCCGTCGGGTCGAACACCTGCTCCAGCGGATACGCGGGCGCGAAGAAGATCTCGCGCTCCGTGAACATGTAGGCGCCGTGCTCGCCCTTCTTGATGATGACGAGCCGCGGCCCGCGCTCCATGATCCAGCGCGCCGCGCGCACGAGGTTGTACTGCTCCGTGAGCTGCCGCGCCTCGCCGTCGTTGAGCGTGATCGTGTCGACGCGGGCGAGGAGGGTGAGCAGGTCGGGACGCCGGCTCTCGATCCAGAAATTCATCGTGTCGCAGGCGACGAACTTCGGCGTCTGCACCTGGTCGAGGACCTCGAGCTGGAGCCGCGGATCGATGTTGCCGAGGAACACGTAGGGCGCGGTGCGGAACTCCTCGGGGATCTTCGGGCGGAAGTTCGAGAAGACGCCGAGGTGCGTCTCGAGGGTCTCGGCGACGTTGAGGTCGTGGCGATAGCGCCCGCGCCAGCGGAAGGAGGCGCCGTCGGCGTGCTCGAGCCCCGACAGGTCGACGTCGCGCCGGGCGAGCGGCTCGAGCTGGTCGACGGGGTAGTCGTTGCCGACGATGCCGACGAGCTGCACGGAGGCGAGATGGCTGGCGGAGGCGGAGAAGTACGTGGCCGAGCCGCCGACGACGTTCTCGGCCTTGCCGAACGGGGTTTCGACGGAATCGAGGGCGACGGAGCCGACGACGAGGACGGGCATCTGCGGGAGGTGGGAGGGGAGAGGCGGGGGCGCTGGGGACGAGGGACGCGGGACGCGGGACCGGCGTGATTGGTCTTTCGTTATTGGTCGTTGGCGAACCGCTCAGGATGCTACGGGTGGCCTCCCGAGGTCCGCCATGAACGAAGAACCAACGACCAAGAACGATTCTACATGCGCTCCGGCGCCGTGATGCCGAGGACGCTCAAGCCGTTCCGCAGCACGAGCTGGCTCGCCCGCGCGAGGACGAGGCGGGCGCGCATGATCGGCTCCGGCTCGTTCAGCACGTGCGCCTTGTGGTACCAGAGGTGGACCTTGCCCGCCGTGTCGTGGAGATAGGTGGCGACGCGGTGCGGCTCGAGCGCGGCGGCGGCGCCGGCGAGGAGCTGCGGGAAGTCGAGCAGCGCCTTGATGAGCTCCTGCTCCTCGGGGAGCGCGAGGATGTCGAAGTCGACGTCCGCGGTGCCGATCGACGCGGCTTCGATCTCCCCGACGCGGAAGATGCCGCACATCCGCGCGTACGCCATCTGGATGTAGTAGACGGGATTCTCCTCCGATTGGGCGCGCGCGAGGTCGACGTCGAAGACGAGCTGCGAGTCGCCCTTGCGCATGAGGAAGAAGTAGCGCACCGCGTCGCGCCCGACCTCGTCGATGAGGTCGCGGACGGTGACGTAGCTGCCGGCGCGCTTCGAGATCTTCACCTCCTCGCCCCCGCGCATCACCGTCACCATCTGGTGCAGCACGTACTCCGGGTAGCCCTCGGGGATGCCGATGCCGAGCGCCTGGAGCCCGGCGCGCACGCGCGTGACCGTGCTGTGGTGGTCGGCGCCCTGGACGTTGATCGCGCGCGTGAAGCCGCGGCGCCACTTCGTGACGTGATACGCGACGTCGGGGACGAAGTACGTGTACGTCCCGTCGCGCTTGCGCATCACGCGGTCCTTGTCGTCGCCGAAGCTGGTCGTGCGGAGCCAGAGCGCGCCGTCCTGCTCGTACGTGTGCCCCGCCGCGACCAGCGCCTGGACGGTCTCGTCCACCTTTCCCTCGGTGTACAGCGACGACTCGAGGAAGTAGGTGTCGAACTTCACGCCGAAGGCCTGGAGGTCGCGGTCCTGCTCCTTGCGCAGCTCCTGGACGGCGAAGCGCCGCACGGCGTCGAGATCGTCGGCGTTGGCGTCGGCGGGGTGCTCGTCGACGTAGCGCTGCGCGATCTCCTTGATGTACTCCCCGTGGTAGCCGCCCTCGGGAAGGGTGGCGGCGTGGCCGTGGAGCTGGCGCGCGCGCGCCTGCACGCTGAGCGCCAGGTTCGCGATCTGCACGCCGGCGTCGTTGTAGTAGAACTCGCGGTCCACCGTCCACCCCGTCCACTCGAGGAGCGCCGAGATGGCGTCGCCGAGCGCGGCCTGCCGGCCGTGGCCGACGTGGAGCGGCCCGGTGGGGTTCGCCGAGACGAATTCGACGTTGACGGGGCACCGATGCCCCGCGTCGGCGCGGCCGTACGCGTCACCCGCGGCGAGGAGCGCCTCCAGGCCGCGCGCCAGCACGGTCGTGTCGACGCGGAAGTTGATGAACCCCGGGCCGGCGATCTCCGCGGCGCCGATGCCGGCGCGCGCGAAGTCGAGATGCGCGACGATCTCCTGCGCGAGATCGCGCGGCTTGCGGCCGAGCGGACGCGCGAGCACCATGGCGAGGTTCGTCGCCCAGTCGCCAAACGAGGGATCGCGCGGGCGCTCGAGCACCGGCTCGATGGACTCGGGCGCGCCCAGCGCGCGCGCCGCGCGCGTCAGCTCGGCGCGCAGGAGATCAGTCTCGGCCATCAGCTGCCCGGCTTCGAATCCGGCTTCTTCGCCGGGGCCGCAGCGTCCCCCTTCGACGCGCCGCCGGACGACGCGCTGTCGCTCCCCTTCGACTCCGACTTGCCGCCGGCGGAGCCGCCTCCCGCGTCGCCACCGCCCGACTTCCCGCCGCTCGAGCGATGCGCGTTGCGACCGTAGTCGGTGAGGTAGAAGCCGGAGCCCTTGAAGAGCAGCCCCGCGCCGCCGGAGACCATGCGCTGCGCGGGCGCGCCGCACTCCGGACAGGGCACCTCCGCCTCGGCGTCGCTGATCTTCCTGTAAAAGCGCTCGAACTCGTGCCCGTTGGGGCACCGGAACTCGTAAGTTGGCATTTCGCTGGGACTTAGAAACGGCTTCAAACTGGTGAAAGCTAGTCGGATCGGGGGCTCGGCTTCAAGTAGCCCCGACCGCCTGCCGTTCGACCGTCCCGGCGAAAAAAGAGAACGGCGCCCCCGAGAGGGCGCCGTCCCACTGCTGCACGACCGATCACCTTGGCTCGACGCTCAGGGGCGAGCCGGCGGCGCTGATCGTCAGCGCGTGTAGTACGACAGACCGGCGAGCAGCCCGAACTGGTTGAACGCGTTCGCGACCTGCCCGTCCTTGAAGCGGTGCTCGAAGTTCAGCTCGAAGCGGCTGCCGATGCGATCCATCATCGGCACCTTGATGCCGAAGCCGGCGCCGAGGCCCCACTGCGTGGTGCTGGTCGTCGTCGTCGCACCCTGGTTGCTGGTGCTGTAGGACGAGTGGTTCAGGTCGAGGAACGGACGGACGTAGAACTGGTTCTGCATCCGGCTCGGCTGCAGGTGATAGAGCACGCCGAGGCCGAGACCGAGATACGTGTTGCTGGCCTGGTCCTGGTGCGCGTAGTTCAGCGACCCGAACGGCTCCCACTCGAGCTGCGGCGAGGTGTAGAAGCCGAAGCGGACGTTCTGCACGGGGAGGCCGAGGAGCGTGGTCGTCGGCTGACCGGACTGCGAGACGAAGCCGAGACCACCATCGAGACCGAGCTCCTTCGCGTCGGGCGCGCCGACGGCCGGCGAGCCGGCCTGCTGGACGTTGTGCGAGTGCGCGCGCGACTGCGCGCCGGCGACGGGGGCCATGGCGACGAACGCGGCGAGCGCGATAGTGGACGAAAGCTTGTTCATGCGGTGTACACTCCTGGGGGGGAAGAACCGCCCGACAGTCGTCGTCGGGCCTGGAATGCAACTGCCAGCATAACGATCCAGCCGTCGCGAGGTCACACGTGCCACGGGGCACGGATGGTGTTCCAGATCACAGACGAGCAGGGTCGAGGGTCGAGGGTCGAGGGTCGAGGGTCGAGGGTCGAGAGAGGGACCGCTCTCCGCTGTCCGCTCTCCGCTCTCCGCTCTCCGCTCTCCGCTCTCCGCTCTCCGCCGTCGCGCCACCACGCGTCCCTCGTCCCTCGTCCCTCGTCCCTCGTCCCTCGTCCCCACGCGTTCCCGCGTCCCGCGTCCCGCCTCCCGCGACATCACCCCGGCCGGTACGTCCCCCAGCACGACGCGAGCGTGTCGGAGATCTCGCCGACGCTCGCGCGCAGCCGCACCGCGTCGATGATGAGCGGCATGAGCGGCGCGCGCGCGCCGTCGCCGCCAAACGACGCGGCCGCGTCGCGCAGCGCGCGCAACGCGCCGTCCACGGCGCGCGCGTCACGCGAGGCGCGTACGGCGTGCAGCCGGTCGACCTGATCGCGGGCGAGCGCGCTGTAGTCCGGCGCGGGGATGATCGGCGGCGGCGCGTCGTCGGCGAACTTGTTGACGCCGACGATCACCGTCTCGCCCTGCTCCACGCGCTGCTGGAACTCGTACGCGCTGCGCGCGATCTCCTCCTGGAAGAAGCCGCCCTCGATCGCCTTCGCCGCGCCCCCCTGCTCGTCGACGCGGGCGAGGAGCTCGCCCGCCTGCCGTTCGAGCTCGTTCGTGAGGTGCTCGACGTAGTAGCTGCCGGCGAGGGGATCGACGGTCGCCGCCGCGCCCGACTCGTACGCGATCACCTGCTGCGTGCGCAGCGCGAGCGTCGCCGCCTCCCGTGTCGGCAGCGCGAGCGCCTCGTCGTAGCCGTTCGTGTGCAGCGACTGCGTGCCCCCGAGCACCGCCGACAGCGCCTGGATGGCCACCCGCACGACGTTGGTCAGCGGCTGCTGCGCCGTGAGCGTGACGCCCCCCGTCTGCGTGTGGAAGCGCAGCCGGCAGCTCGCGTCCGACGCGCCGAAGCGCTCGCGCATGAGGCGCGCGTAGATCCGACGCGCGGCGCGGAACTTCGCGACCTCCTCGAACAGGTCGTTGTGCGCGGCGAAGAAGAACGAGAGGCGCGGTGCGAAGGTGTCCGCGGCCAGCCCCGCGTCCACCGCGCGCCGCACGTACTCGATCGCGTCGGCGAAGGTGAAGGCCAGCTCCTGCACCGCCGTCGCCCCGGCCTCGCGGATGTGATAGCCGGAGATGGAGATCGGATTCCAGTTCGGCACCTCCGCCGCGCAGAAGCGGAAGGTGTCGGTGATGAGGGCGAGGCTCGGCGCGGGCGGATAGACGTACGTGCCACGCGCGATGTACTCCTTGAGGATGTCGTTCTGGATCGTGCCGTTGAGCTGCGCCCGCGCGATCCCCCGCTCCTCGGCGACGACGATGTACATCGCGAGCAGCGTCGCCGCCGTCGCGTTGATCGTCATCGACGTCGACACCCGGTCGAGCGGGATCGCGTCGAACAGCGCGTGCATGTCCTCGACGGTGTCGATCGCGACCCCGACGCGCCCGACCTCGCCGATCGCGCGCGGGTTGTCCGAGTCGATGCCCATCTGCGTCGGCAGGTCGAAGGCGACGCTGAGCCCCGTCTGGCCGGCATCGAGCAGGTGCCGGAAGCGCCGGTTCGTCTCCGCGGCGGTCCCGAAGCCCGCGTACTGGCGCATGGTCCAGAGGCGGGCGCGGTACATGTCGGGGCGGATGCCGCGGGTGAAGGGGTAGTCGCCGGGATCGGCGAGGTCCCTGGCGTACTCTATCTCGGCATCGGAGGGCCGGTACACTGGACGGATCTCGAGGCCGGATGGCGATTGGCGCTCAGACATGAAGCGGGAACGGCGTCATTGGTTATTCGTTGTTGGCGAGCCGCTCGGTATGCAACGCGCGCGAGCACGCGCCCTGGCGTGCGATTCGGCCGGCGCGAAATCGATCGATTGCGGGCTCGCGCTCCGATCTGCCGATGCTGCCGTCGACCGAGAGCATCGCATGCAAGATTTCCAGCAACTGCGCGTCTGGCAGGCTGCGCTCAGGCTGACGGTGGCAATCTACAGAGCCACTCGCCAATTCCCAGCCGAGGAACGCTACGGCCTGGCGGCGCAACTTCGCTCGTCCGCGGAGTCGATCGGCGCGAACATCGCCGAGGGATGCGGGCGCGGGAGCACCGCTGACCTTCGCCGATTCCTGCACATCGCACTCGGTTCCGCGAGTGAAGTCCGGCACCACCTCATCGTCGCGCGAGCAATCGGCTATCTCTCCGCGCCGGCGGGCGAGGACCTGTCAGAGAACGCAGACCAGATCGCGCGGATGCTTCACGCGCTCATCAGTCGGCTGTCACCCGCGGCGCGCCATGAGAGCTGAGCGGGCCCCAGGAGCATCCCGGGGCCGGCCAATGACCAATGACCAACGACCAACGGCGCGCCGGCGCGCCGGCGCGCCGTCAGGCGCCCACCAGCTCCGAATGCCCCGCCAGCGCCTGACTCGCCAGATCCACCGCATTCCTCGACCCGATGTACAACGGCGTCCGCTGGTGCAGCTCCGTCGGCGCGATGTCGAGCACGCGGTGGAAGCCGTCCGTCGCCGCGCCCCCCGCCTGCTCGACGATGAACGCCAGCGGGTTCGCCTCGTAGAGCAGCCGCAGCTTCCCGTTCGGCGTCTTCCGGTTCGACGGGTAGGCGAAGATCCCGCCGCCGAGGAGGTTGCGGTGGAAGTCGGCGACGAGCGAGCCGACGTAGCGCACGCTCAGCGGCTTGCCGCCATCCAACCCGCGGTAGCGGCGCATCAGCACCTTCACGTTCTCGTCCCAGAGCGGCTCGTACGAGTCGTTCACCGAGAGATAACGCCCCTCCTCCGGGATGCGGATGTTCGGGTGCGAGAGGAGGAACTCCCCGAGCTGCGGGTCGAGGGTGAAGCCGTGCACCCCCTGCCCCGTCGTGTACACGAGCATCGTGCTCGACCCGTAGATCACGTATCCCGCCGCCACCTGCCGGCGACCCGGCTGCAGGAGGTCCTCCATCTCGCCGTGGCGCCCGCGGGTGATCTTGCGCACGACGGAGAAGATCGTCCCCACGGGCACGTTGACGTCGATGTTCGACGAGCCGTCGAGCGGGTCGAAGAGGAGCACGTACTTGCCGCAGCGGAAGTGCTCGGGGATCTGGATGATCCCCGGCTCCTCCTCCGACGCCATCGCGCACAGCCGGCCCGTGTGGTCCATCGCCTTCACGATGATCTCGTTGGCGATGACGTCGAGCTTCTGCTGCACCTCGCCCTGGATGTTCTCGGTGTCGGCCGAGCCGAGGATGTCGGCGAGTCCCGCGCTGCGCACCTTGTTGGTGATCATCTTCGCGGCGAGCGCGAGATCGTACAGGATGCCGGAGAGCTCGCCGGTCGCCTCGGGATGCTGCCGCTCCTGCTCGATGATGAAGCGCTCGATCGTGACGACCGACGTTGCGGTGTGTTTGACCACCTGGACGGTCCTCTGGTCGTTGGTCAGCCCGACCCGTGGAGGCGGCGCGCTGCGTAGGCGCGAGCGTCGGCCTCGTAGCGGTTGTGAAAATAGCCGCGGCGCAGACTCTCCCACACGTACAGGAACGGAAAGCCGGCGCTGGCGGCGAACTGATGAACGTGACGCCACTCGTGCAAGAGCAGTTCCGCGGCGCAGGGGACGTCCGGCGCGAGCCAGACCACGCGCCACAGGGTGATCGCCGCGACGCTCCGCTCCCCGAGGAACCACCCGCCGAGGCGCACGAGCACCCCCCCGCGGCGCCAGTGCGCCTCCGCCAGCTCCGGATAGCGCCGCACGAGCTCCGCGGGAAGCTCCAGCGGCCGGCCGATCAGGGGGTGGAGGAAGCGGGGAGCTGCCATGAGTCGCCGTGGGCCTGGACGAAGAGGTGCGTACCGTCGGTCCGAACGACCACGGTGCCGGTGAGGTCGGTGCGCAACACTTGTGCACCCCGTTCGGCGAGGGCCTCGAGGACGCTGGTGCTCGGATGACCATACGTGTTGCCGGCCCCCACCGAGATCAGCGCCAGCCGGGGCCGCACCGCGTCCAGGAACTCGGCGCTGCTGCTCGTCGCGCTGCCGTGGTGTCTTGCGAGTGGTTCGCATGTCGTTGCGCCACAACGCATGCCGGAGTGGCATCTGGGCGCTGTGCCAGGAATCGTGCCGCGTCCGCGCCCCAGATCGTCCTCCTGGCGACCCACAACGGACCCCAGAGATGCTAGACAATCGAGACGACTGCCGCCACTGCAAGGAGCTCAAGGGAGTCACTGCGGAGGTGGCTGTCGGCACCCGCGCGATCTACGCACGCAATGGCCGCTACCATGCCGACTGGCGCAGCACGCCGTATCGCATGATCGCGGAGCGCCAGCGTCAAGCGCTCACGATCCCCGGCATGGCCCACGGCGTCACCTGTCTAGGCCAGGCGATCTGGTGCTACGACGCGCGCAAAGAGGAGCTCCAGCGCCGGCTGGATGTCGCGGTCACACGCGCGGTCACCACGCGCACCGCCGTCGCGCCGGTCCCGACGCTCGAAGCGCTCGCGCGAATGTTCCTCGAGGTCGTCGCGCGCGACCAGGCCCGCACCACGCCACGTCCCGAGCGCGCGGTGGCCGTCGTCCAGCGGACGCTCGAGCGGGCCCTGGGGACGAAGACGCTATCAGCCATCTCCTACGCCGACCAGCTCACGCGGCCGATGTTCCAGGAGGTGCTCGACGAACTCGCGACGATCCCCAAGAAGTCGGGCGCGTTGATCGGTGCGGGCACGCTACACCGCATGGGGCGCGTGCTCGTCGGTTGGCTCACGTGGTGCGAGGACACCGGACACCTGCATCATCACCCGTGGCGTCGCCACCCTGCGATGAAGCGCCTGCGCGAGCAGATCCTGGAAGCGCAGTTCCGGGGCACCGCCCTCACCGCCGCCGAGTGCGGGCGGCTGCTCGACTGGCTCTTGGCGACGGAGCCCGACCGCGCGCGCACGAATCCCCACCTCTTGCCGCTCGTCGCGACGCTGCTCTACACGGGCATGCGCTGGTCCGAGTGCGCGGGGCTGCTCGTGAAGGATGTGGACCTACGCACTATGACGATCGAAGTGAGGCCGCATAGCCACCGACGGCTCAAGAACAAGCCCTCACGACGGACCATCCCGATACAGCGGGCGCTGTTGCCGTATCTCGTGCCGCTGCTCCGTGGACGGAAGCCCGATCATCTGTTGTTCCCCGCGCCGCCACGGTTCAAGGGACACGACCGCAAGGACAAGCGGAAGGACCCAATGCCGAAAACGGCGTTGGGCGAGCGGATGTATCGCAAGATCGAGACGGGCCTGCGGATGACGTGCTGCGATTCGGGCATCCGCCAAGTCCGCACCCACGACCTGCGCCACACCTACGCGACGATCCGCGCCTCCATGGTGGTTGAGGACGCGTTAGGCCAGGTAGTGCCCGTCCACCCAATGAAGCTCGCGCGCGAGCTGGGGCACAAAGACCTCAAGATGCTGTCGGATGTCTACTACCACGACCGCCGGATCTACTACGGCCTCAAGGAACTCGATTTCGAGGCGGCGCGCCGCATCGAGCACGAGCTGGAAGAACGCCAGCGGGCGCGCGCGATGGTGTGGTGGGACATCCCCGTGCTGTCGGAGCCGCCGGCGGTCCTGGACCCGCCGTTCAAGGGGCGCGGCCTGCTGCGCGCGCGCCTCTATCAGGCCTACATGGCGGGCGTGAATGCCCGACTGGAGGCGGCCGCGGCGACTCAGCGCATGAAGCTCGACGCGGGCACCGAGACGGCCAGCGACACGCGGCGCAGCTGCGACCCCGACGTGATGCCGCCCGAGGCGGAGCTGCCACCGCTGTTCTTCGCGCTCGTGCCGCCGCGACTCGGGGCGCGCGGTGTGGAGCGCGCGCGCTTGTTCGCGCGACTCTGGGCAGCCTGGGCGGTCGGGCGCTCCGGCGTCCCGTGGCTCGGGATTGCGCTCGGCGTGAAGCCCGCGGCGCGTGCCTCCGCGCGCTCGCGCCGGGCGCGGCGCTCGAGCGTCGCCAGCGGCGTCGCGCCCACGTCCGGGCCGACGTAACGGGCGTCGGGGCGGAAGCGCCAGAGCCGCCCGCGCTGCTCCGCCCCCTCGATGTAGCCTAGGCCCGCCCATCTGACGATGGTGGCGGCCTTGATCTGCCACCGGTGCGCGAGCTGCGCGGGTGTCAGATCCTGCTCGAGCGTGTCGGTGTCGGGGGTGAGCGGCATCGGCCGGGAGGCGGGTGTGGACCACCCTACCCGATCGGGCGGGTCGGCCCCTAGCTTGGGGCCCGGCAGGGCGGCGCACTCCGCAGGGTAGGAGACCTCCACCCCACACCCGCAACCCCCCATCATCAGCGGACTCGCAAGCGGCCCGACCTTCCGCTCGAGCCACTCGGCGGCGGTGTAGTGCTCGTCCCGCCATCGGGTTATGCGCTTCGGCGCGTGACTGCCGAGCGCGTCACGCGGGGCCGTTCCGACCGGCGCGTCAAGGGGGCACCGGGCCATTGTGGCCCTCGAGGAGCTTGTCCCTGACGGCCCGCGGGACGGCGCGCCGGCGCGACGCGCCCACCAACTCGGCGCTCAACCGCGGGAGGTCTCGTGCGAGTCGCTGCCATGCTGCGGCACCGCATCTTTTTCAGCCGCCAGTGGATCACAAGGCCGCCATAGGCGAGGGATCCCTCGCCGGGCGACCTTCGGCCGGTTTTGCGGCAGGCGTCGCCTCGAGGGTATAAGCCTTCGTCTGCGCCGTGCATCACCTATCGTGAGCCGGTCCGATTCCCTTCCCGTGGCCGTCAGCATGGCACCGCCGTTGACCGAGCCATCTTCCGATCGCCTCGACGGAACGCGACGTGGGCTCGCCCGCCACGCTGGCCGCGCTCTTCGCACGGCGCGCGACCAAGGGCGCTGGCGGCTGCCCATCGCCCCTTCCTCTTGCTTACCGAGGGGAGCGCCCGTATTGTTGCCTCGGTAACCGAGAGGAGTACCACCCCTGAGTCGTCCCGCCGACCTCGTGCAGGGCACGCTCGACCTGCTCGTCCTCAAAATGCTCGCCCTCGAGCCGCTGAACGGCTGGGCGATCAGCCAGCGGCTCAAGCAGCTGTCGAAGGACGTCCTCCAGGTGAGCGACGGCTCGCTCTACCCCGCCCTCCACAAACTCGAGCAGGAAGGCTGGATCACGGCCGAGTGGCGCCAGACCGAGAACAACCGCCGCGCAAAGTTCTACTCGCTCACCCGCGCCGGCCGGAAGCAGCTGCAGATCGAGACCGGCAACTGGGAGCGCCTCGCCCGCGCCATCACCGCCGTGGTGCGGCTGCAGGAGGCGTGACATGGGTATCGAGCGCTGGTGGTACGGCCTTCGGGTTCGCGTACGTGCGCTCCTTCGCAGGCGCGCGGCGGAGCAGGAGCTCGAGGATGAGCTCCGGGACCACATCGAGAGCCAGACGACGGCCAACATCGCCGCCGGCATGAGCCCCGGCGAGGCGCGGCGTGCGGCGCTCGTGGCCTTCGGCGGCGTGGAGCGGATCAAGGACGAGAGCCGCGACGTGCGCGGGCTCGCCCTCCTCGATCACCTCGCTCAGCTGCGCGTCGCCGCGCGCTCGCTCCGGCGGGCCCGCACCTTCACGCTCGCTTCGATCGCGACCGTCGCCCTCGCCGTCGGGCTGGGCAGCGCGGTGTTCACGGTGGTCGACGCCGTGCTGCTGCGCCCCCTTCCCTACCCCGACAGCGATCGGCTCGTCGGCCTGTGGCACAGCTTCCCCGGTCTGGGCATGGCGCTCGTCGAGCAGGCGCCGGGCACGTATCGCAGTTACAGAGGCGCGCGGTCGTTCGAGTCCATCGGCGCGTATGTCGACGGCATGAACACGCTCACGCTGGGCGATGGAACGCGCGGCGCCGAGCGCATCAAGGTGGCGTCGGTGAGCGCCTCGCTGTTCACGACGCTGCGCGCGAGACCGCTCATCGGCCGACTGTTCACGCCGAGCGAGGAACGCGACGACCTGCCACAGGTGGCCCTGCTCAGCGAGAGCTTCTGGCGCGCCCGGTTTGCGGCGGATCCGCACGTGCTCGGGCGGATGATCCACATCGACGGCGCCCCGCTACAGGTCGTGGGAGTGATGCCCACCTCGTTCGCATTTCCCGCGTCGGACGTGCGCGTCTGGGTGCCGATCTCGATTCCGCGCGGACCCTACCTCGGGAGCTTCAACTTCCGCGCGATCGGCCGGCTACGTTCCGGCGTGACCATCGACGCGGCGCTACGCGAGCTGCAGCAGATCCTCCTCCGCACGCCGGAGCGATATGCCGAGCAGCGGCCCGGGGTCTCGACGGCCGTCGCGCTGCGGCAGACCGGAGCCAGAGTGGTCCTTCACCGGATGCGCGATGATGCGATCGGCGGGTTCGCGCGTATCATCTGGCTGATCGCCGCCACCGTCGGCCTGCTGCTGCTCGTCGCGCTGAGCAACATGGCCTCGTTGGCGCTCGCTCGTGCCGAGTCGCGGCAGCGGGAGTTCGTCGTGCGGGCAACGCTCGGCGCGTCGCGGGCACGGCTATGGTGCAGCCTCACGGCCGAGAGCGCGCTGATTGCGCTCACCGGCGGAGCGCTTGGCGCCGCGTTGGCATACGCGGCGATCCGGTGGCTCACCCATCTGGGACCGACGGCCTTACCGGATCCGATGCAGGGCGGCGACGCGACGATCGTGATTCCGCGCCTGGGCGAGATCCACGCCGGCTCTCCGCTCGTGGTGTGTGGCCTGGTGCTGGTCGCCGCGTTCTGTCTGCTGTCGGCGGGACTGAGCGCGTGGCGCCTCGCGTCGGCGGACATGCCGCGAGTCCTTCGTGAGGGCGGACGCGGCGGCACCGCCGGGCGCGCCAGTCAGCGCCTGCGCGCCGCCTTCGTCGCCGCTGAGGTGGCGCTGTCGGTGGTGCTCCTTGGAGGCGCGGCGGTGCTCGGGCGGAGTCTGTGGCAGCTCGCGGCCGTTCGGCCGGGCTTCGATGCCGCCCACGTGCTGACGCTTCGCACGGACGTGATGCCGCCCACGTGGCGGACGGCCGTCGACGTGTCGCGGTTCTATCGCGAGGCGCTCGACACCTTGTCGCGCCTGCCCGGCGTCGAGGATGTCGCCGTCACCGAGAAGCTGCCGCTGTCCGGTTGGAACGGTGCGACACCGGTCTTCGTCGATCGCACACGGCGTCCCGAGGACCCGCTCCCCAAGCTGTTCGTGAACACGGCCGTGAGCGGCGACTACTTCGCTGCGATGCGGATTCCGCTCCTCGCCGGCCGCACGCTCGACGATGCGACAGCGCTCCGGGGCGATCGCGAGGCCGTCGTCTCGCGCGGCTTCGCCCAACACTACTGGGACGACCCCACCGGCCAGGCGGCTATCGGACGACGCATCCGTCCGGCACAGTACCGGGTCTGGTACGTCATCGTCGGCGTCGTGGATGATGTGCGCGATTCGTCACTCACCGCCGCACCGACGGCAACGGTGTACCTCGACGAGGATGCGGGCGGCGACACGGCCATCACCTGGCCGCGTGGGACACGCGCCATGACATTCGTGCTTCGCACCATAGGGAACGTACCGGAGCTCGCGAGCGTCGCGGAACGCGCCATTCGGTCGCTCGATCCAGACACTCCGGTGTACGACGTGGCCAGCATGGAGGAGCGGGTCCGCGCCGCCGGAAGCCGCACGCGCTTCGTGCTGCTTTTGCTCGCGGGCGGCGCGATCGCGACGCTCGCCCTGGGCATCATCGGTCTTTATGGCGTGATCGCTTACGTCGTCGGCTCGCGCTCACGTGAGATCGGCATCCGGATCGCACTCGGCCTCGCGCCGGCCCGGGCCGCGCGCGGCATCGTCGTGCAGGGAGAGCGGATCGTGGCGCTGGGCGCCGTCGCCGGCCTGCTAGCGTTCCTGGCGTTCGCCCGCCTGCTGCGCAGCCTCACGTACGGCGTGAGTCCTGTGGACGGCGCCGCGCTGGCGGTGTCGGGAGCGCTGGTGCTCGCGATCGCGACGGTCGCGATGTGGCTACCGGCCCGGCGGGCGGCACGAATCGACCCGGCGGAGGTGCTCAGGAACGAGTAATGGCGAGGGGCAGGCCATCGCGCGACTGGGCACATGCAGCGCGATCGTCGCCGGCTGGATCGGAGGCGGAAGACCTACACCTGCGCACCGGGGAGCGGGATTTCGAGCTGAGCGCGGCGCTCATCGAGTGCGCGCCGGCGCACTCCTCTCCCCGATCCCTCTGCTCGCGGTGGTGGGAAGCCCGACGCAAGCCTTCCATTTCGAACGCCGGCCGGATCGCGGTTCTTGACATCAACATTCGATGTAACAACATTCGGGGTATGCCCGAGACGCTAGAACGTGACTTCCTCCAGGGTACGCTGGACGTGCTCATCCTCCAGGGACTCACCTGGGGCCCGAAGCACGGCTACGCCGTCGCCCGCTGGATCGAGGAGATGTCGAAGGGCACCTTCCAGGTGGTGGATGGTGCACTCTATACCGCACTCCACCGCATGGAGGAACGCGGCTTCATCGAAGCAGAGTGGGGCATCTCCGACCGGGGCCGGCGCGCACGGTTCTACCGTCTCACGGCCGCCGGCCGGCGACAGCTCCAGGCCGAACGCGAGGGCTGGAAGGAATACGTCGCCGCCTTCGGGCGCGTGCTCAACGCGAACACCGAACCGGCCTGACGAGGCGCGCGAGACCGACGATGCGCACGCTGCGCGAGCCGAACTGGCGACGGTATCTCCGCTTCTGGCGTCCGAGTGCGGAGCGCGATGTGGATGACGAGCTGCGCTTCCACTTCCGCGAGCGGGTCGACGAGCTGATGGCCAAGGGGCTCTCGGCGGACGAGGCTCATGCGGCTGCCGAGGCGCGCTTCGGCCACGTCGGCGACGTTCGCGAGCAGCTCATCGCCAGCACGCGGCGCGTGGAGCGACGCCGGACCCTCCACGAGCGAGCGCTCGAGCTGCTTGCGGATCTGCGTCGTGTGCTGCGCGGCCTGCGGGCCGAGCCCGTGCTCGCCGCGGGCATCGTGCTCACCTTCGCCGCCGGTATTGGCGCGAACGGGGCGATGTTCGACATGCTCGACCGACTGCTGTTCGAGCCGCCGCCGCATGTCGTCGACCCCGCGCGCGTGAGGCGCGTGTTCATCATCGGGTCGAGCCCATACGGCGGCCAGTACCAGGCGCCTTCCTTCAGCTACCCGGGCTACGTCGCGCTCGAACGAACGCCGGCCTTTGCCCGGACCGCGGCGTACTCCGCCTTCCAGGCCTCGGTCGGTGCCGGCGCGTCGGCCTGGGACGCGAACGTGGTACTCGTGTCGTCGAGCTTCTTCCCGCTGCTCGGCGCCCAGCCGGTGCTGGGCCGCTCGTTCACCGTGGACGAGGACCGTCCCGGCTGTCCAGAGCCGGGAGTCATGCTGAGCAGCGAAGCCTGGCACGCGCGCTTCGGCGGCGATTCGTCGATCCTCGGCAAGACCATCGAGATCGCGGGCTGGCGGTATCCGATCGTCGGCGTGGCGCCGCCGGAGTTCACGGGTATCGAGCGCACCCGCGTCGACCTCTGGCTGCCGCTCAGCGCGAATGATCACGGCATCTACCTGAAGGATTGGGCGAACAACGCCGGATCCTTCTGGCTCTCGGCCCTCGTCAGGCTGCGCCGTGGCACGCCCGTGTCGGTCGCGGAATCGGAGGCCACGGCGCCGTACCGCCGGTTCTTTCAGTCGACGCATCCGCAGGACTCCGTCCTGGGCGTGCGGCTCCTGTCGGTCGTCGGCGCGCGGCTGCCGGACGGCCCCACCACGGAGGCCCGCGTGTCGGCGTGGCTGACCGGCGTGGCCGGCCTGGTGTTCATCATCGCCTGCGCGAACGTGGCGACGCTGCTGCTGCTGCGTGCGATGCGCCGTCGGCGCGAGGTCGCCATCCGACGGGCGCTGGGGATGAGCACCCGGGCCCTCGGCGTGCAGCTCCTGCTCGAGAGCGTCGTGCTGGCCCTCCTCGGCGGCGGCGCGGCCCTGCTCGCGATGCGGTGGGTGAGCGGGCCGCTCCGCGCCGTGCTCCTTCCGGACGTGGCTTGGTCCGCGCCCGCGTGGAGTGCGCGAGTCGTGATGGTCACGGTCGCTGGCGTGCTCGTCGCGGCGCTGGTCACGGCCGTCGTCCCGCTCGCCGGCATCGCGCGCTCCGATCTATCGCGTGAGCTCAGGTCCGGCGGGCACGGCGTCGTCTGGCGTCGCGGGCGTCTGCACTCGGCACTCCTCGTCGCCCAGGCCGCGCTCAGCGTCACGCTGCTGGTCGGCGCCGGGCTCTTCCTGCGCAGCCTGCACAACGCGCAGGCGCTCGACTTCGGTTACGACCTCACGCACGTGCTCAAGGTGAAGATCGCGTTTCCGGGGGCTGCCGAGCGCCATGTCGATCCCGGCATGGAGCGCTTCTACCGCGAGGCGCTGGTGCACGCAAGGGCGGTTCCCGGAGTGACACACGCCGCGCTCGGGGAATCGGACCCCGGCGGCTGGAGCTACGCCGAGGCGATCAGCATCCCCGGACGCGACCGGCTGCCGACCGCGCCGGGCGGTGGTCCGTACGCGACGGCGGTCACGCCGGACTACTTCCGAACGATCGGGACGCCGATCCTTCGCGGACGCGACTTCACAGACCGCGATCGCGCGGGGGCCGAGCCGGTGGTGATCGTGAGCAAGTCGGTCGCGGACCTGTACTGGCCTGGTGCGGACCCGATCGGCCTGCGCGTCCACGTCGGCAGCGACAGCAACTGGTCGCGCGTGGTCGGCGTGGCGGGCGACATCCGACAGTACGGGGTAACCGATTCCCGCCGCCTCTGGCTCTACACGCCGTGGGCGCAGAGCACCGTCGACTCGGGGGTGACGAATCTCTGGCATCGCCGCGGCTACACGCTCTTCGTGCGCACGAGCGGTGACGCGGCGCGATGGGAGCAGCCCGTCCGCCAAGCCATCGCGCGGCTCGATCCCACGCTCCCGTACGTGAGCGTGCGCCCCCTCGAAGCCGTGATCGCTCCGCAATTGCAGCCGTGGCGCCTGGGCGCGACGATGCTCACCGCTTTCGGGCTGCTGGCGACCGCGCTCGCGGCGCTCGGGTTGTACAGCGTGGTCGCGTATTCGGTGGCGCAGCGCCGCCGCGAGCTGGCCGTTCGCACGGCGCTCGGCGCGAAACGCGACGACCTGGTGCGACTCGTCGTGGCCGACGCGGCGCGCGTCGCGCTCGTCGGCGTGGTGCTCGGGCTCGGCCTGGGCGGCACCTTCGGACACTACGTCAGCGGGATCCTCTTCCGCACGTCCGGCTTCGATCCGCTGGTGCTCGCCGTCGCGGCCGTGGCGCTGCTGCTCGTTTCCCTGGGCGCGAGCGCGATTCCCGGCTGGCGCATGGGGCGCGTCGATCCGGCGACGGCGCTGAGGACGGACTGAGCACGAGCGAATGAGATCCGCGGAGATGACCGACCCGATCGGGAGGTGGTGATGAGGAGGATGCTCGTCGCGCTGCTGATGTTCGCGCCGCTCGGATTGGGCGCGCAGATGCCCACGTATCGCGTGCACCGCGATGTCCTCCGCGGGCGGGTGAGCACGGATTCCGGCCGTGTCCTCGTCGGCGCCGACGTCGCCGTCACCATGGCCCCCGACCGGACGACGCGCTTCACGAAGACCGACTCGGCGGGCCGCTACGAGGTCGTGTTCGAGCGCGGCACCGGCGATTACCTCGTGCACCTGAGCGCCGTCGGGTACGAGACGGTGCGCAAGCGTGTCACGCGCACGGGCGATGATTCCGTGTTCACGGTCGACGCGGCGTTGAAGTCGGCGGCCCAGCGACTCGCCGCCGTGCAGGTCCAGGCGGAGCGGGCCAAGCCGCAGCGCGACCAGGGCATGTTCATGGGGCCGGGTACCGGCGCGGTGGAGCAGGCCGCCGGCGGTGTCAACGCGATCGTCCCGCCGGACCAGCGCGGCGATCTCGCGGCGCTCGCGTCGACGCTCCCCGGTGTTACGGCGATCCCGGGCGGCGGCGTCTCCGTGCTGGGCCTTCCCGCCATCCAGAACGACGTCACCCTCGGCGGGCTCTCGTTCGGCGGCATGACGATTCCTCGCGGCGCGCGAACCAACACGACGGTGGCGACGTCCACCTACGACGCGACGCGCGGGGGCTTCAGTGGCGCCCAGATCCAGGTCGACCTCGCGCCCGCCAACCCGTTTATCCAGCGCGAAGCATCGCTCACCGTGGACGCACCGCAGCTCCAGGCGTCGGATGCCGTCGCGCGGCGCACCGGGATGCCGTACACGGCGTTCGATCTCAGCGCCGGGAGCACGGGTGAGGTCAAGTACAACCGCTGGTTCCTCAACTCGGGCGTCGAGGCCAAGCGCCGGATCTCGGACGCCGCCTCGCTCCTCGGCGCCAGCCAGGACGTGCTGGAACATGCGGGCGTGTCGCCCGACTCCGCGGCGCGGTTCCTGTCGACGCTCGGCGCCCTCGGCATCCCGGCGACGACCGGCGCCGTGCCGACGTCGGTCGTCACCGACGGCGTATCGCTGATCGGCCGACTCGATCGGCCGATGTTCGACTACAACACGTACACGCCGCTCAACGCCACGTGGGGCGTCACGGGCTACGCCAACTGGACCCGCAACGCCGCGCTCGGCCTCGGACCCACCATGACCCCAGGACATGCCGGCGAGAACCAGGAGCTCGATGCGGCGGTCCAGGGACTCTATTCCGCGTACTTCGGCGGGCAGAAGAACCAGCTGAACGAAACGCGCTCAGGGCTGAGCCTCAAACACACCTCCAGCACGCCCTATCTCCGCCTGCCGGACGGCCGCGTGCTCGTGGGCTCCGCGTTCGGCGACGGAACGGCGGGCGTCACGTCGCTCGCCTTCGGCGGCAACAGTGCCTTCGATGCCGCGACGACGACCGCCACGTGGGAGGCAACGAACGCCACGAGCCTCTACTGGGGCGGCCGCGCCACGCATCCCGGCAAGCTGTACGTCGAGTCGCGGCTCGACGACTACCGGCAGGACGTCACGCCGAACCGGTTCGGCAGCTTCGCCTTCAATTCGCTCGAGGACCTGCGCGCCGGCCGGCCTGCGTCGTTCACGCGCACGCTCGGCGCGCCGGCGCGCACGGGGGGCGAATGGTCGGGGGCGGCCGCGGCGACGGACAGCTGGCATCCGTCCTCCACGTTCTGGCTGCTCTATGGCGCGCGTCTCGAGGGTAACGTGTTCACCAGCGCACCGGCCTCCAACCCGGAGGTCGCGTCGCTCTTCGGCGCGCGCACCGACCACGCGCCGGACACGTGGGCGGTGAGCCCGCGCGCCGGGTTCACGTGGGTGTACACCCACGCGACCTCCGGCGCCATGTTCTCGTCGCTCGGACAGTTCATCCGCGCGCCGCGCGGTGCCGTCCGGGGCGGCGTCGGCGCCTTCCGGAGCCGGCTCGATCCCATGCTGCTCTCGAACGCGAGCGTGGCCACGGGCCTGTCCAACGGCGCTGTCGACCTCACGTGCATCGGTCCCGCGGCCCCGGTGCCCGACTGGAGCGCGTACGCGAACGGTGCCGCGATCCCGACAAGCTGCGCGGGAGGCGCCTCCAACTTCGCGCAGTTCGCGCCCAACGTAGAGCTCTTCGATCGCGCGTACCACCCGCCGACCTCGTGGCGCGGCAATGTCTCGTGGACGTCCGGCTTCCGCGACATCGCCTACTCCGTGGACGCGATCTACTCGTACGACGTGCATCAGCCGAGCGTGGTGGACCTCAACTTCGCGGGGCGACCGCAGTTCACGCTCGCCAACGAGGGGCGGCCGGTGTACGTCGCGCCGTCGAGCATCGTCCCCAGCACGGGCGCGCTCTCGCCCGTCGGGGCCCGCGTGAGCTCGGAATTCGGCCAGGTGCTCGAGCGGCGCTCCGACCTGCACGGGTGGGCGCGTCAGCTCACGTTGAGCGTGCATCCGGACTTCCCGATGTACGGCGCGCGCTTCGTCACGAACCTCTGGTACACCTACACGCAGGCGCGGCGCGAGACGCGCGGCTTCGATGGCGCGACCTTCGGCGACCCGAACGCGGTGTCCTGGTCGCGGAGCGATTTCGTCCCGACGCACGAGGTCGTGGCCCAACTCGGCTACAGCTCGGGGTGGGCGACGACCACGATGTTCGGGAAGTTCACCTCGGGCCTGCCGTTCACGCCTCTCGTCGCCGGGGACATCAACGGCGACGGCCTCGCGAACGATCGCGCGTTCGTCTTCGCGCCTCCGGCAGCGGGTGACAGCACCGTCGCGCGCGACCTGCGCACCCTGCTCGCGACGAGCACGGGGAACGTGCGCGACTGCCTCGAGCGTCAGCTTGGCCATGTGGCCGATCGCAACAGCTGCGTCGGGCCCTGGCGGGCCACGCTCAACGCGAGCGTCGAGCTCGGGCCCACACTGAAGAAGAAGCTCCGGATACCCAACGCGGCCAGGGTGACGCTGAACCTAGCGAACCCCCTCGCTGGCGTCGACGCCCTCCTGCACGGTAACAACCTGCGCGGGTGGGGCGCTCCCGCGTTGCCCAGCCCCTACCTGTACTACGTCCGCGGATTCGACTCGACCGCGAAGGCGTTCCGGTACGAGGTGAACCCGCGCTTCGGGGACACGCGCCCGTCGGCGACGTCCTTTCGCACACCGTTCCGCGTGACGCTGGACGTCTCGATCAACCTGAGCCCCAACATCGACCAGCAGGAGATCAATCGCTGGCTCGAAGCCGGCCGCGACGGCAACCCGGGACTCAAGCTGGACTCCGCCGCCCTCATGAAGCGCTACCAGTGGACGGTGCCGGACTGGTACGAGGAGGTCATCGACCAGGCCGATTCCCTGCTCCTCACGCGCGATCAGGTGGACGCACTCCGCGAGGCGCGGACGAAGTACCTGGCGCGCATGGATGCGCACTGGGCGGCTATCGCCTCCTACATGGCGTCCCTGCCAGACCACTACGATCTGCGCGAGGCCGTGAGGCGCCAGACGCAGTCGCAGGACGACGCGTGGGAGATGGCGCGGCAGGAGGCACACACGACGCTGCCGAGGATCCTCACGCCGATCCAGCTCAAGATGCTGCCGGGCAACGCCGGGATGCTGTACCAGGCGGACAAGCCGATCAAGGGCATCCGGTACATCCGCGGGTGAGCGGCCATTTCCCTACGAGCGGGTTCGGTACGGCCGCCGAGCGCGCGAGCGTTCGCGTTCGGCTTGGGCGCTCAGGATCAGTCCTCGTTCGTCGGCGTCGGGCCGTGATCGCCCCCTCGAGCAGGGCGCAGGTGGATTCCTGTCGGGCGCTCGCACCTGTAAGACGCGCCGAAGGCGCGAAGCCCTACGGCGAGCGATCAGGCTCCTTCGCGATCCGGCCGGAGAGCCACACAGAGCCGATCAGATCGGTGCCTTCCGGTCTCGCTTGATCGTGGCGATGGCCGCGCGCGCGTGCTCCGCGGCGCGGGTGTCCGGATAGCGATCGACGAGCCGACGTAGCTCCACGAGCGCGCGGCCTGGCTCGCTCAACGGACCGAGGAGAAGATCCACGAGCCGGTTCGAGGCATAGACGTCGCGTCCTGGATCAACCCCCGGAATGCGCTGGACTTCGCGCAGGAGCGCTGCCGCGCGCGTTGCATCACCCTGCGCGGAGTACAGGTCTGCGGCGCGTACGCGGGGCTCGACGGCGTGCGGCAGTGCGGCGATCGCCCGCTCGTACGCGGCGAGCGCCTCCGCGATGCGCCCCTGCATGACGAGCGCCTGTTCGCGCGAATACTGCTCCTCGTATGGCGTGCTCCGCCCGCTCTGCATGACGCGATGCCATACACGGCCCGTGAGCGTCGTGAGGCCGAGCGCCGCGGCGCCGACCACCACGCCCGCGACCATGCCGATGGACCGCACGCAGGCCGAAGCCGATCTCGAGGGTCAGCGTCCCGAGGGTGAGACCGAACACCAGCAGGCCGTAGGCGCCCGCGCGCAGGTAGTCGGCGGCCGCCGGACCGTGGCGGTCGAAAAACGTCGGGCGGTATTCGCGTGCCTGGCGTTCCGGGCCGCGTGGCGAGGTGGTCATCGTTGGTCGGCGAGTGAGATCACGGACCCACAGCCGTGAGGCCCTTGAGCCACACTGCCCACGCGGCAGGATCCGTCCCCAGATCGACGCCGTGGAGCTGAGAGAGCAACGCGTGCGCGGGATCCCGAAGCTCCTTGGCGTTGCTCGCGAGACAATCGAGGATCATCTGGCGCGCGTCCCCTGGCGGCCCGGCCACGAGCAGCGCGCCCGCCAAAGCGGGATCCACCTGGGTCTGCGCGAGCGTGCGCATCACCGTCGCCAACTCCCACGGGTTCGCGCCCGCTAGCAGATGGTTCAGCCGGGGCGCCAGCGGCCGCCAGTCGACGCCGTGCGGATGGCGCACCGCCATGATGGTGAGGCTCGCCGCCGCCGCCGCGGTCACCGGGTCGATCGGATCCATGATGGCGTCCGTGAGTGCCCACCACGTGCTGTCCCGGTCCGGGAAATTGGCGAGGATCGCGGCGGCCACGAGGCGGTTGTGCGCGTTGCGGTCGTGCGCGAGCGTGGTGACGGCGAGCCGTCGATCGGCTTCGCCGTTGCGTTCGCCCAGCCAGCGCCAGAGCCGTTCCGCCGCGTCTGGACTGGCCGCGCCCACGATCGCTCGGCGCGCGGAGTCCACCGCGCCCGCAGCGTACGCGCCGTATGCGCCGAGGCTGTTGGTGAAGAGAGGCCATTCGAGGTCGCCATCGCCCGCCGCGTCCGCCACCGTAAACGGCGCGAGCGCGTCGTGCCACTCCGGCCGGTCCGGCTCCGAGTCGAGAGGAAACACCCGCCGGCGCACAAGGTCCGAGTCCTGCGGCTCGACGAGGACGAACGCCTGCGCGTCCGGTCAGGCGCCCGGAACGGATGGATAGAGGATCGCCGCCACGGCGGCGAAGTGCAGGTTCGCCAGCAACGCGCCTCTGCTTCCGGCGGCGGGTGTGCCGGGCGCGTAGACGCCCAGCGAATCCGCGATCATCTGCGGCGTCCAGCGGCGCAGGCCGATGAACTCCACCCGGCGCCCCATGCCGGGCACCTGAGCGCGCGCGGCCTCATGGGCCGCCGACACCGCGATCAGAGCGCTCGAGATGCCCAGAAGCAGGGCGGCGATCTCGCTCACCCGGACTCCGCCACGCTGCACACGTCCCACCCGGCCCGCGAGCTCACGCGCATTCTGTCGCATCCTCCCTCCCGATCGAGGAGTATCGTCCATTGCCGGACCTCACGCGCGCCAACACGCTCGCGCATGCAGCAGCGAACGCCTCATCTTGCCCCGGCCATACGCTCGACGCCATAGTAGCTCCGACGTGCGTTCGCCGAGGCCACTCCCGACGGCGCCCCCGATCATGGAGCTGACCGATGGAGAAGGCGCTCACGGAACCATGCCAGGCGGCGGCCGACGCCCGCCGGGATCGAGCGGACGCGCGCACACTGTTCGATGTTGCGCTACAGATGCGAGCGGCGGACGTCGCCAGGCAGCGAGCGGGCGGAGTTGTTCGAGGTAGAACGGAAGGGCCACCGTACCGAAGCGGTCCTCCTCGAATCGCTGCTGCGCCACGTACGTCGCCCCCTCGCCGTCCGTGAACAGCCGCACGCGAACGAATCGCGCGAGCAGCGAGCGCACACCGGGACGCGGGAACATGTTTGCCTCCATCCACCGGCAGTTGGTGCAGGTGTAGCCGGTGAAGTCCACGATGAGCGGCCGCCCGCTCGTCAGCGCCTGCGCCGATGCGCCACCGAAGTCGTTCACGATCCAGCGCGGCTCGTCGGGCGCGGCGGTTCCGCCGGCCGGTGGCGGCAGATACGCTTCGAGCTCGCCAACGTGGCGGCCGTCGAGACCGAACGCGAGCCGTGCCGCGAGCGCAAGCGCCGGGAGCGCGAGCAGCGGCTGGAGCTTCGCCCAGCGGTGCGGAGGCTCGTCCACACGAGTGCGCCCGCCGAGCCCGGAGAGCACCCACGCCAGCGCGATGGCTGCCGCCGTCCAAAGTCCGAGCACGACCGGCCGCGTGAGGACGCCCCAGTGCCTGACGAGGTCCGCGTTGGAGAGGAACTTCACCGCCGCGGCGACCTCCACGATCGCCAGCCCGGTGCGGAGCGTCTGCGTCCAGCGTCCGGCTCGCGGCAGTCGGCGCCATCTCGCGGGCAGGAGAGCGAACAACGCGAGAGGGACGGCGAAGGCGAGCGCGTACGTCGTGAGGCCGATGACGGGCCAGGTGTAGCGCCCCTCCGCCGCGAGCACGAGCAGCGTACCCGCGAGCGGCGCCGTGCAGGTGAACGAGGTGACCGCGAGCGCGGCGCCGAGGACGAACGCGCCGCCCGGACCGATGCGCGCCGCCCGGCCGTCGTGCCGCCCGCTGAGCAGCACGACCGCACGCTGCGGCAGCACGATCTCGTACGCGCCGAGCAGGTTGAGCGCGAACGCACCGAACAGCGCCGCGAACGCCACGTTGAGCCAGGGGTTCGCGGCGAGGCGCGTGATGCCGCCGGCGCCGAAGGCGGCGGTGGCGGCGAGCCCCAGGCCGGCGAACGTCGCGACGATGCCGAGCGTCGCTGCCCCCGCGATTGCCACGCGCCGCGGCGACGAGACGTTCCCGCTTCCGAGCATCGCGAGCGTCACCGGGAGCATCGGCAGCACGCACGGCGTCAGCAGCGAGAGGAGCCCCATGCTGACGGCGAGCCAGAGGAAGGCGCCGAGCGACGCGGCGGTCGGATCGGCACCCGCGGCGACGATCGGCGGCGGAGCGGGTGCGGGCGTCGGCGGCCGGGCCGCGAGATCGGGTGACGGGCGAGCCGCGGGAGAGCCGGCATTCGTCGGCGCAGTGCCGCTGTCACCGCTCGCGACGCTCGTCGCGAGGTTCACCACGAGCGTGTCGGTGCGCGGCGGGAGGCAGTAGCGATCGTTGCACGTCTGGTAGCGCACGACGAGCGCCGACCCGAGCCCTCGCTCGCCGACACTCGACGCCGGGAGGCGCACCGGAACCGTGAACCGCGCCGAGTCCTCGTAGACGCGCGTGATCAGGTCGAAATTTCGATCCGGGTGCTCCTCCGGCGCGCTCGCGTGTGGCGCGCCGGCGATCGTCAGGTGGATACCGCCAAACGATGTGGGCTCGGGCCCACCTGACGGCTCCTCGAGCGCGTAGAGATACCACCCGTCCGGGATGCCTGCGTGGACGGTGAGAACGGCCTCCCCGCCGTGAGGACGAGCAGACGATGCCGTCGAAGGCGCGACTCGCCAGACGATGGGGTGCTCGCCGGCCGCGGTGGACTGCGCTCCGGCCGCCGTCGAAGCGCACATGGCCACGAGCGCCGCACGACACACCCGATCACTCGCCACGATCACTCTTCGCACCCCGCCCACCCCCGCCATTCTCTCCGCGGCTACGATAACGCTGGTTCGCGATCGGCGTCAGGGGGAGAGCGGACCCGCTGCGCGGCGGACGGCAGCCGGGAAGAGCCATTCGACTCTTCGAGCCAGAGGTCACGCCCAGTGGCTGTCACATCTCCACGTCGCTAGCCGCACACCACGCGCAGCTATAAAGCTGTCCCGACAGCGAACGCGCGAAAGCGCTGGACGGAGTCAGTCGGCGCGAATCGCGATGACCGGATCCACGGCGGTGGCCCTCCGAGTGGGCACGGCGCAAGCCAACACCGCCATTACGAGCAGCACGACTGTCCCGAGGCCAAACGACACCGGATCCTTGGCCGTCACCCCGTAGAGCAGGTTCGCGAGCAGACGCGCGCTCCACTGCGCGCCCACGACGCCGATGGCCGCGCCGGCGATCGCGAGCAGGATGCCGCGCGCCATGACGGCGCGCGCGACCGTCCGCCTCGTCGCGCCGAGGGCGATCCGGATACCGATCTCGCGCGTCCGCTGTGCGACGGAGTAGGCCATCACGCCGTAGAGACCTACCGCTGCCAGCACGACGGCCAGGATCGTGAAGATGCTCAGCAGGACCGTCGTGAAGCGCTGCCCGGCCGCGCTCGCGCGCAACTGCGACTCGAGGCTCAGGATCGTCGGCGGCGGAAGGTACGGATCGAGCGTGGCCGGCAGCGCGCGCAGCGCCGCCACGGCGTTGCGGTTGCTGGTGCGCACGAGCAATGACCAGGCGTACCAGTCCGACAGCGAACCCGCCACGTAGAGCATGGGAGTGGTCGCATCCTGCGTCAGCCCGTTCGTCGAGGCATCGGCGACGACGCCGACCACGGTCATCCAGTCGCCCTTGCCGTTGTTCGCCACACGCATGCGCTTGCCGACGACCGACGTCCCACGCCAGTACTTTCGCGCAAATCCGGCATTGACGACCACCTGCGACGCCGCCCTCGACGTGTCCGATAACCCGGTGCCGCGCACGATCGGCAGCCGCATCAGCCGAAAGTAGTCGGGCTGCACGGCGTTGTAGTCGACGAACGAGGTGATCCCCGGCGGAGGCGGCTCCTGGCCCTCCACCTGTATGGCGCCGATCAGGAAGGACTGCGCCGGCGGGGCCGACGCGGCGATGGTCACCCCCGTCACGCCGGGCAGGTGCCGCGCCCGATCGGCGAGGTTGGCGAAGAAGGCCGCCTTCTCCCGCGCGCTCTCGTATCGCGGGCGCGGCAGCGTGAGCTGCACCGAATACAGCCCGCGCGGATCGAAGCCGGGGTCCATCGTCTGGAGATGGATCGCGCTGCGCACCAGCAGCGTGGCCCCGACAAGCAGCGTCGTCGACAGCGCCATCTCCGTGACGACGAGCAACGACCGCAGACGGCCGTGTGCGCCGTGCGCGGTGGAGGGCGCGCCGGCTTTCAGCGCCGCGTGCGTGGCCCCGCGCGACGCCGGCAGGGCGCCGAGCATGCCGAACGCGAGCCCCGTCAGGAGCGACAGTGCGGCGGAGAGCATCAGCGTCGCCAGGTTCAGATGCGCGGAGTCGAGCTCCGTCAGCTGAGGTGGCCGCAGCGCCACCAGCAGATGGAGCCCGGCCCATCCCACGAGGATGCCGAGCAGGCATCCGGTGACGGCGAGCACCAGGCTCTCGGTGAGCAGCTGCCGCACCAGCCGCGATCGTCCCGCGCCCACTGCGGCGCGGACCGCGAGCTCGCGCTGTCGCGCGGCGGAGCGCGCGAGGAGGAGGTGCGCGACGTTCGCCGTGGCGATGAGCAGCACGAGCGCCACCGCGCCCATGAGCAGGATCAGCGACTGTCGGAAGCTCACCAGCGACGCGGTGCTGAGGAACTTCGTGACGTCGGACGATTGCCCGTCCGGGACACCCTCGAGGCTCGCGACGATGCGATCCAGCTCGCGCGCCGCGGTCCCGGGTTCGACACCGGGCCTCAGCCGTCCCAGGGCGAATAGTCCCCGCTCCCTTCCGCGGAGTGCGAGCGGTAGCCACACATCCATACTCGACGTGAGGAGTCGCGGCAGGCGGAGCGCGTCGGGCATGATGCCGATGACCGTATAGAGCTCTCCATCGAGCTCGATCGGACGGCCGAGGATCCGCGGATCGCCGCCGTAGCGCTGACGCCAGATCGACTCGCCGAGCAGCGCGACGTGCCCGCCGGCAGCGATGTCCGACGCATTGAAGCCGCGGCCCAACAGCGGGTGCTGTCCGGCGAACGCCGGAAACTCCGGCAGGATGCTCGCGGTGTGGACGACGGCGGGCGCGCCGGACCGCGGCTGGAGCATCCGATCGTCGGTGATGTACGCCTCGATGTCCTCGAACGAGCGCGCGCTCTCGCGCCATGCGCGCAGCACCTGCCCGGTAGGAGTGATCGTGACCTGCAACCCGGAGTTGTTGCTGCGCCCCGGCTGCTGATAGATGACGACCATGCGGTCCGCGTGCGGGTACGGCAGCGGATGCAGCAGCAGGTTGTCCACGACGCTGAGCACCGCGGCATTTGCGCCGATGCCGAGCGCGAGGGTGATGACGGCGACCGCCGTCCACCCTTTCTGCCGCCGCAGGGTGCGCAGGGCATACCGCACGTCCAGGGCGAACGCGTCGAGCAGCCGCGCGCGCTCGGCGCGCTTCTCGCGGCGGCCCTGGATCGTCAAGCACTCGGTGCGCGACACGTCGAGATCGCCGAGCCGTGCACGCGCCGCCGCGCGCGCCTCGGGCTCCGCCAGGCCCTGCGCCAGATAGTCGGCGACCAGCATATCGAAGTGGAAGCGCAGCTCGTCGTCGAAATCCTGATCGTGCCTCGTGCCCCAGAAGCGCAGATAGCGACGCCAGGTGGCGGCCAATCGCGCCCTCGTCGTCGGCATCGGTTGCGGATCGCGCATGGCGAGTTCCCCGGGATCAGGTACGGGCGGTCTCCAGGACCTGCGACACCGCACGGGCGAACTTCGTCCAGTACTCGCGCGAGGCCGCCAGCTCCTTCCTCCCCGCCGCCGTGAGGCGGTAGAACTTCGCGCGCCGGTTCATGTCGGTGATGCCCCACTCGGACGTGACGAGGCCACGCTCCTCGAGCCGATAGAGCGCCGGGTAGAGCGAGCCTTCCTCGACCTGCAGCACGTCGCCAGTACAGCGCTCGATCCACCGGGCAATCCCGTAACCGTGCGACGGAGCCCAGGAGAGGGTTCTGAGGATCATCAGGTCGAGCGTGCCGCGGAGGAGATCCATGCTGGCTGGACGAAGGATGACGTGGCAAGCCAGCGCAGCGGGGCCGGCGCTCACCCAGGCTTCCGATGTATATACATCGAATATCTAGGTAAGCGCAAGAATGTCAACATTGAGCACGCGCGGGGTCGCGTGGGCGGTTCCGCTACCCATCGAGGTGCCGACGCCAAGGTCGTGGCCCAACCTGATTCCCGCCGCGCACCCACCTAGCACGTGGAGTGGCAGGCTGCGCGCGGGAGCCGGACGGCCACGTCCCTGGATGGTTGCTCGCTGGGAGTGGATGGAATCAGCGACCGCACCCGAGGGTGACTCGATGACGAGCCGTCGTCCCACTCCGACCTTGCGCTCGCGGCATTTGTTCTACACCATAGCGGCAAATGAGTACCTCCAGCATCGGTACCCTGGAACTCGCCGCACTCCTCGCGGTCGCGCGCCTCGGCGATGAGGCCTACGGCCTTGCCGTGCGGCGCGACCTTGCCGACCGCGCGGGGCGCGACTACTCGGTCGGCGCGATCTACACGACGCTGCAACGTCTCGAGGACAAAGGCCTGCTGCGGTCGCGTGCGACCGATCCCCTGCCGGTGCGGGGCGGCCGGTCCCGACGCCTGTTCACGCTCACGGGCGCCGGCGCGCGCGCGCTGCGTGAGGCCGAGCGGCACGCCGCGTCGATCTGGGCCGGCGTCGGGACCATCATCCGCCCACGGCCGGCCTGATGCGATCTCTGGTTCAGCGTGGGCCTCGGCCGACGGGTGCGCGCACGGCCGCCGGGCGTCCCGGATCAGCAATCGACCGGTTTCTATACGGCATCGGTGCCGATCCCGCCTTCGTCGACGCGGTGCTCGGGGACATCACCGAGGAGTACACGCAGCGCGTAGTCCGGGATAGCGTTCGCGCGGCACGATGGTGGTACGCCTGCGAGCTCCTGCGCTCGGCGCCGCACGTCCTCCGCAGCGCCATTTGGCACGGCGGACCGCGAGCGCGTGCTCGGCTCGCCGCCTACGCCGCGGGCATCGCCCTCTCGCTGACCGTCGTCCTCGTCGCGGTGTTCCTGCGCAACGGGCCGCCGGCGCGCCTCGTCGCCGGCGGAGGCGAGCCGACCAACGGCCTCGTGATCAACAACCTGCAGCCGGTGCAGCTGCCCATCCGGGTACTCGACGCGGCCGGGCACCGGCTCGACGCCGACAACGTGCGGTACCGATGGGAATCCGGCGTGCCGCTCGCGATCTCGCCGCGTGGAATCGTCACCTGCGCACGACGTGGCGATGCCATCGTGCGTGCATCGCTGGGGCGCATTGCGACTGACGTCGACGTTCAGTGCCGCCCAGTGCGGGAGATACAGGCGAGCACCTGGGTCAGTCTCGTCGCCGGAGGACCCGCGCGACACCTCCCATTCCGGGCCATCGGGGTCGACGGCCGGGTAGTGACGCAGCTCCGGGGGGTGGCGCACGTGCTGGACAGCTCGGTCGCGATGCTCGACGGCGCGAGCGTTCGCCCACGCGCGGCGGGGGAGACTGATGCGACCGTCGAAGTGGGCAACCGCTCGGCGATCATCCGCGTGCTGGTACACGAGCCGGTGCGCTCCTTCACAGGATTGCGCACGACTCAGCGCTTCGTCGCCGTGCCGGTGCACCTAGCGCACGGAGACACGGCGACTTGGGCACTCCCGAACGGCGTGTTCTGGCTCAAGTACATCCCGGCACGTGCTGGCGACCCGCCGCCGACCATCACCGTCTCGGGTGCCCTGGCGTGTGCGCCGAGCGATGGTCTCCAGGTGGTGCTCCTGTTCGACGAATACGGCGCCTACTGTGTCCGACACCCCGGCGCGGCGACCGTGATCGTGGCGCACGGCGGGAGAGCTGCACCGGACGTCGATGGTTGGCTGGCGCTCGAGCGAATCGAGGAGCACTAGACATCGCGAGCAGCCGTCGCATGATGAGGTGAGGCGCGGCCATGAAGACGAAGTGGTGCCGCTCGTGGCCACCAGCTTCCCACGTCGCCAGGGGACCGGCCGGGCGCGGTCTATCACACACGCCTCCTACCCGGTATTCCCCCGCTGGTGACCCACATCTGCTCGCGAATATCCGCGGTCGCCTTGGTTCCGGAGCACGTTGGCGGCCCAAGTCGTCGCCGGGAGCGTGCGAACGCATGTGTGCCACGAAGTGCCCCGAGATCAGTACCTACATCTTGTGCTCGAGCAGCGCCTTGAAGGTCCGCATGATCCGCTGCTCCACCTCGCGCGGCGGCATGCGCCAAAACTCCGCGAGCGGCGCGACGATAGTCCAGGCGTCCCACGGCATGGCTGGCGTCCCAGCGATCGAGCCGAACGGACCGTCCGATTCCGGGAGCACGCGCTCAGCGGGCATAGCGGCCATCGACTCACGCCCGGCGCGGCTCGTGAGCATAGCAGGACCGATCGAGAACCAACACCCCAATTCCACGGCACGGGCGACCTGGCGCTGGCTCCCGACGAACCAGTGGAGCACGAACTTTCCGGCCCCGGGCGCGCGCGAGAGGGCGTCGAGCACCGCGCCGGCAGCACCGCGGCTGTGGATGGACAGCGTCTTGCCGCCCGCGTGACCACAGAGCTGTAGCACATTGTCGAACACCGCACGCTGCGTCCCGAGCGTGTGACGGTGGTCCCGGGTGCCATCGAGTCCTACCTCACCTACGTATCGCGTCCATTGCAGCAGTCGCTCGAAGAGCGCCAATTCGTGACTGCGAGCCGCCGCGAGTTCCGGGTGTAGCCCGAGCGCCGTCCGAATTCTGCTCCCCGCCGGGACCAATGCCGCGGTTCCCTCGAAAGCGCTGGGCACCGTTGTCACGGACAGCACGTACAGCCCGCGAGAGACGCACTGCGCTACGGTTCTCGAGGGCTCCGGGAGAAGATCGAGGTGGCAGTGGAGGTCGATCACGTCCAAGCGATCGTGTGCAGGTACGACGTGAGCTCGGCCATCCCGCGACGCACAACATCCACGTAGCAGGCCCGCATCTTCGGATCCTCCGGCAGTGGGCCTGCCTGGGCTGCCCACTGGGCGACATCGCGACTGGCGACGGTCATCCCGGCGAAACGTGCGGCGAAGACGTCGTCATACTTCTCCTCCGTCGTAAGGTCAGCGGCCCAATACTCCGTCGCGTCCGGAATGTCGGCATGGTGGAAAGCGGCTCGCCGGATCAGGCACGGCACGCAGCGGCCGCAGTGCTGGTTCCGACGCTTTCCCTTCCCGCACGAGTACGAGCGGGATGCTAGGCGCTCGATGACTCCCTTGTCGAGACATCGTTCCAGCATCTCCCCCTTCGTGCGCCAACGATAAGGGTTCTCCAGCGGAATCGTCAGCCCAACACGCTCGAGCACTCGACCTAACGATCCAAGGAAGTACGGGTGTGTCGTGCGCGTGCTCAGGCTGCCGATACGTCGGCGTGTGAGCGGCGGGTTGATCGAGATCAGCCCATTCTCGGGCACGTACACGAAGTCGGGCGACGCGCCGGCGCAGGCGAGCGCCGACGCGGCCAGCGCG
>CAMLIT010000036.1 GCA_946480295.1 uncultured Gemmatimonadota bacterium | reverse complement strand
CGCTCGCCGCCGCCACCCGCGATCTCGCCCCGACGCGGGCGCGGCCGTGAACGTCGTCCGCTCGATCGCGGCGCTGCGCGCCTCGCTCGCACCCGCGCGCCGCGCGGCGCGGCGCATCGGGCTCGTGCCGACGATGGGCTGGTTCCACGAGGGACACCTCGCGCTCATGCGTCGCGCGCGCGAGGAGTGCGACATCGTCGTCGTGTCGCTGTTCGTGAACCCGACCCAGTTCAACGAGCCGTCGGACCTCGCCGCCTATCCCCGGGACGAGGCGCGCGACGCGGCGCTGGCGTCGCAGGCGGGCGTCGATCTCCTCTTCGCCCCGTCGCCGGAGGAGATGTATCCGGCGGGCTTCGCCACCGCCGTGACCGTGGCGGGGCTCACCGACGTCCTCGAGGGCGCGTCGCGCGGGGCCGGCCACTTCCGCGGCGTGACCACCGTCGTGGCGAAGCTGTTCAACATCGTCCAGCCGGAGGTCGCCTACTTCGGGCAGAAGGACGCGCAGCAGGCGCTCGTCGTGCAGCGCATGGCGCGCGATCTCGACTTCCCGCTCCGCGTCGCGGTCTGCCCCACCGTGCGCGAGCCGGACGGCCTCGCGATGTCCAGCCGCAACGTGCGCCTCGACGCGGCCGAGCGGCGGCAGGCCCTGGCCCTGCGCCACGGGCTGGACGCGGCGGAGCGCGCGATCGCCCACGGCGAGCGCGATCCGCGGCGCGTCGAGGAGGCGGGCGCCGCGCGCATGCGCGAGGAGGGGGTCGCGCCCGAGTACTTCGCCCTCGTCGGCGCGGACACCCTCGCGCCCATCGAGCGCGTCGAGGGCGAGGTCCTCGTCGCCGTCGCGGCGCGCGTCGGGCCCGTGCGGCTCATCGACAACGTCCTCCTGCGCGTGCCGTGAGCGCCGATCTCCCGACGGTGCCCGGTCCTCGCGTGACCATCGCCGACCTCGCCGCGCGCAAGGCCGAGCGCTGTCCGATCGTCATGATCACGGCGTACGACCATCCCACGGCGCGCGTCGCCGAGGCGGCGGGAGTGGACGCGGTGCTCGTCGGCGACTCCGCGGCGAACACGGTGCTCGGCTACACGTCGACGCGGGAGATTTCGACCGACGAGCTGCTCGTCCTGACGCGCGCCGTGCGCCGCGGGCTGGCCACGCCGCTGCTGATCGGCGACCTGACCTTCGGCAGCTACGAGGAGAGCGACGCGCAGGCCGTGGCGACGGCGCGTCGCTTCGCCGAGGCGGGGTGCGACGCCGTGAAGCTCGAGGGCGCGGGGGCGATGACCGACCGCGTGCGGGCGATCGTCGCCGCGGGGATCCCCGTCATGGGGCACGTCGGCCTGACGCCGCAGCAGGTGCGCACCGCCGCGGAATACCGGGCGCGCGGCCGGACCGCCGACGCCGCGGCGGCGATCGCGCGCGACGCCGAGGCGCTCGAGCGCGCCGGCTGCTTCGCCCTCGTCTTCGAGGCCATCCCCGCGGCGGTGACGGCGCTCATCGTGCCGCGGCTGCGCGTGCCCGTGATCGGGATCGGCGCGGGCGCGGCGACCGACGGCCAGGTGCTCGTGCTGCACGACATGCTCGGCATCACCGAGGGACGGCTGCCGCGGTTCGTCAAGCGCTACGGCGAGCTGCGCGCGGGGATGGTGGAGGCGGTGCGTCGTTATGCAGCCGACGTGCGCGCCGGCCGCTTCCCCGAGCCGGCGCACACCTATCCGATCGAGGAGGCCGAGCTGGCGGCGCTGCGCGAGCGGCTCGGCGAGCGCCAGTAGGCAGCGGCCCGACATTCATTCGTTTCTTTCCCCGATTCTGAGCCGTGCCCGCGCGCGCGAACGTGCGCGTACGTTCGCGGAGGCGCAATGTTCACGACGCTCATCGAGTCCCGGCACGCGCGGCAGCATCACGAGGGCGGCACCGCCATCAGCCTCGCCCTGCACGCCCTCCTCATCACGCTGGCCGTCCAGCTCACGGTCGGCGCCGCCCAGCGGGTCGAGAAGGTCCGCGCGGAGAACGTGATCTTCACGGAGTTGAAGAAGCAGGAGCCGGCACCGCCCCGGGAGCAGCCGAAGCCGATGGACCAGCCGGTGCTGCGGCAGGGGGCACTCCCCGCCAGGGGATTCCAGGTGCTCCTGGCGCCGGTCAAGGTGCCTAACGTGATCCCCGACATCGATCTCAGCCGGGCCGCCACACGCGAGGAGGATTTCAGCGGACGCGGTGTCGCCGGCGGGGTCGCGCGCGGCGTCGTCGGGGGCGAGGTGAAGCACGTCGACCCGCAGCAGCCGTACTTCGAGTTCGAGGTGGAGAAGGCGGCCGTCCCGTACAGGGAGAACCGCCCACCGCGCTATCCGGATCGGCTCCGCGAGACGAACATCGAGGGCACGGTGCTGGTGGAATTCGTCATCGACACCGCCGGACGCGCCGATCTCTCGACCTTCAAGGTGCTCCGGACCACGCACCCCGCGTTCAGCGAGGCGGTGCGTGAGGCGCTGGCGCACTGGCGCTTCTACCCGGCCGAGGTCGGGGGGCGCAAGGTCCGCGTCTTCGTGCAGCAGCCGATCCAGTTCTCCCTCGCGGAGTAGGGCGCGCGCCCCGCGCCCGTTCCGCGCCTCGCGCCTCCCCGCTTATGCTTAGGCCGTCCAGCACAGGCGAGGAGACACGATGCACGACGACCGCAACGAGCAGGGCGGGACCGGAGGCGGTCTCACGCGCCGCGCGTTCGTGGGATCCACCGTCGCCGCCGGCGCCTTCGCGGTGCTCGGCGGCCGGCCGCAGCCGCGCGATCCGGTCGCGCCGAACGCCGCCGGCGGCCATCGCGCGCCAGCCGACGGCACCCCCGTCGCGGAGTTCGCCCTGGCCGAGGTGCCGATCGCGGTGCTCCAGGCGGGGCTCGCGTCCGGCAGGTACACCGCGCGCTCCCTCGTCGAGCAGTACCAGGGCCGCATCGCGGAGCTCGACCACCAGGGCCCGGCGCTCCGCGCGATCATCGAGCTGAATCCCGACGCCCTCGCCATCGCCGACGCGCTCGACGCCGAGCGACGCGGCGGGCGCACGCGCGGGCCGCTGCACGGGATCCCCGTCCTGATCAAGGACAACATCGACACGGCCGACCGGATGCACACCTCGGCCGGCTCGCTCGCCCTCGCCGACAACATCGCGCCGCGCGACTCGTTCGTCGCCGAGCGGCTGCGTGCGGCGGGCGCGATCATCCTCGGCAAGACGAACCTCAGCGAGTGGGCCAACTTCCGCTCCACGCACTCGACGAGCGGCTGGTCCGGGCGCGGCGGGCTGAATCGCTCGCCGTACGCGCTCGATCGCAACACGTCGGGCTCGAGCTCGGGCTCCGGCGTGGCGGCCGCCGTGTCGTACTGCGCGGCGGCGATCGGCAGCGAGACCGACGGCTCGATCACCTCGCCCTCGGCCGCGCATTCGCTCGTCGGCATCAAGCCGACGATCGGCCTGGTGAGCCGCGCGGGGATCATCCCCATCGCCCACAGCCAGGACACGGCGGGGCCGATGGCGCGCACGGTGCGCGACGCGGCGATCGTGCTGGGCGCCCTCACCGGCGTGGATCCGCGCGACCCGGCGACGGCGGCGAGCCGCGGCCGCTCGCACACCGACTACACGACCTTCCTCGACCCGAACGGCCTGCGCGGCGCCCGCCTCGGCGTGCCGCGCACGCGGTACACCGGCTACAGCACCCAGACCGACAAGCTGTTCGCGCAGGCGCTCGACGTCATGAAGGAGCTCGGCGCGACGATCGTCGATCCCGCCGACATCGAGACCGCCGGCCAGTTCGACGCGTCGGAGCAGGAGGTGCTGCTGTACGAGTTCAAGGCGGACCTGAACCGCTACCTCGCCGGGCTGAAGCCGAACGTGCAGACCCGCACCCTCGCCGACCTGATCGCGTTCAACGAGCGATACGCGGATCGCGAGATGCCGTACTTCGGCCAGGAGCTGTTCGAGCAGGCGCAGAAGAAGGGGCCGCTCACCGACGCGGCATATCGCAAGGCGCTCGCGCGCAATCATCGCCTGGCGGGGCGCGAGGGGATCGACGAGACGCTGCGGAAGCATCGCCTCGACGCGCTCGTCGCGCCGACGCAGGGGCCGATGTGGCTCACGGACCTGGTGAACGGCGATGGCGGCGGGAGCAGCGGGAGCTTCACCTCGCCCGCCGCCGTGGCGGGCTACCCGCACGTGACCGTGCCGATGGGGTTCGTGGATGGGCTTCCGGTGGGAATCTCGTTCGTCGCCGGGGCGTGGAGCGAGCCGGCGCTGCTGAAGCTCGCGTACGCGTACGAGCAGGCGACGAAGCATCGGCGGCCGCCGACGTTCGCGGCGCACGCGGCGGTCTGAGGACGGGAGATCTCCGGCCGGCGCGTCAGGGATTCGCTTCTGGACGCCGGCGTCCGTGCCCCGATATTCACGAACACGCGATTGGTGCATCTCCCGGAGCGGATCGAGGGCGCATCGTCAGGCAGCGCCGCCCGTCGCCGCTCGCGAGGATGCACCAGCCGGCCGGGCCGGCGGGAGGTCGCGATGTTCCTCGAAGCCATCGTCCTGCTGTTGATCGGGCTGGTGCTGCCGATCTCGCTGCTGGTGATCGCGGCCCTCTTCGACGTCGGCGTGCTGCTCTGGGCGCTGTACGTGACGTGGACGGATCGGGTGCTGCCGCAGCTGGCACAGGTACTCGGTCACGGCCTGCGGCCCGCACGGCGGGCGGGGCACGTCGTGAGCTGAAGCGGATCGGAAGGCAATTCGGCGATCGGTCGCGGATGGGCCGATCGGACAATCACTGCGAGGCGCTCCACTGGTGGCGTACGTCAGAGCATCGGCGTGCGGGGGCGTCTCGCGGTTTTTTTGGGACGAGGGACGAGGGACGCGTCCGGGCTCCTCGGCGAGTCCCCTCCTCGCGCCGCCGCTGGCCCCTCTACACGGCCTCCTTCAAGAGAGCCGACACGGATTCCACCGAAGATGCGGATCGGCACGGATGGGCAGGTGCGCGGGATCTGAGACCCGGACCGGGCGCGGCGCGAGGAGCTTTGGCGCCAGCCGGAGCGATCTGCGCCGATCCGTGCCGTTCGTCCGTCGAATCCGTGTTCCCCACGACGTGATGCCGGACCGGGTCGAGGAGCCCGACGCACGCCGGAAGCGGCCCGGGATGAGGCGCGTCCCTCGTCCCTCGTCCCGCGTCCCTACCGGATCCCGTACTTCTCCAGCCGGTACCGCAGCGTGTCCCGCGACAGCCCGAGCAGCCGCGCCGCGCCGGTCTTGTTGCCTTCCGCGCGGTCCAGCGCCTGGCAGATCAGCTCCCGCTCCAGCTCTTCCAGGTCGAGCCCCGACGGCGGCAGCACGAAGCGCTTCGACGGCGACGCGCCGTGCCCGTTCCCGCGACCGCCCTCGTGGAACTGCGCGGGCAGGTGCTCCGGGAGGAGCGTCTCCGCGTCCTCCAGCAGGAGCACGCGCTCCAGCACGTTCCGCAGCTCGCGCGCATTCCCCGGCCAGGCATAGCTCTCCATGGCGTGCAGCGCGTCGGGCGAGAGCGAGCGCGGCTCCTGGCGCAGGTCGCGGCACAGCGAATCCATGAAGTGCACGGCGAGCGGGGCGATGTCCTCCGGGCGCTCGCGCAGCGGCGGCAGATAGACCGGCACCACGTTCAGCCGATAGAACAGGTCCTCGCGAAAGTCGCCCTTCGCCACCGCCTCCTCGAGGTTGCGGTTGGTCGCCGTCACCACGTGCACGTCCACGTCGATGCTCCGCACGCCGCCGACGCGCCGGAACTCGTGCGTCTCCAGGAAGTGCAGCAGCTTCGCCTGCGCCGCCTTCGGCATGTCCCCGATCTCGTCGAGGAAGATCGTGCCGCGATGCGCGAGCTCGAACAGGCCGCGCTTCGCCTCGCGCGCGTCGGTGTACGCACCGGCCTCGTGCCCGAACAGCTCACTCTCCACGAGGTGCTCGGGCAGCGCGGTGCAGTTCACGCTCACGAAGGGATTGGCGCGCCGCGGCCCCCGCGCGTGCAGCGCCCGAGCGACGAGGTCCTTTCCCGTCCCGCTCTCGCCGCGGATGAGGATGTTCATCGCCGACCCCTTCGCCCCGACGCGCGTGATCAGCTCCGCCACGCGGCGCAGCGACGGCGAGCGCCCGACGAGCGCCACGTCGGCGAACTGCCAGCGGTAGCCGTCGCGATAGCGGTCGACTTCGGTAGGGGGCTGGCGCCCCTCGAGCGCCTGGTCGAGGAGGTGCAGCCGCTCGGTTAGTATGTGGGGCTGGTGGTGCTGGCCGCGCGCGCCGGCGCGCACCGCGGCCACCGCCGTCTCGATCTCACCGTACGCCGTCATCATCACGACCGGCAGCAACGGATCCTGCTCCTTGATCCGCGGGAGCACGTCGAGTCCCGAGCCGTCCGGCAGCCGCAGGTCGAGGAGCACGAGGTCGGCCGACTCGTGCTGCAGCGCGGCCATGAGACTCGCGCAGTCGCCGACACCATCCACGCGGAAGCCGGCTTCGTCCAGATGCTCGATCAGCCACAGGCGGATCAGCAGCTCGTCGTCGCAGACGACGATCCGTGCCTTCTTCATGCGACCTCGACTTCCCGCGGGGAGCGGTGGGGCGCGGCGGGGGCGCCGGTTTCCGACGGATGGAAGGGCAGGCGGACGATCACCGTCGTGCCGACGCCCTCCGCGCTGTCGAGCGACACCGACCCGCCGTGCCGCTGGACGATGTCGCGGGTGATGGAGAGTCCGAGGCCGGTGCCGGTATGGCGTGTCGTGAAGAACGGCTTGAAGACCTGCTCGAGGTTGGCCGCGGCGATGCCGCGTCCGGTGTCGGTGATCTGCAGCTCGAACTGGCCGCCGGCGCGGCGGGTGTCGACGGAGATGCTCCCCCCCGCCGGCGTCGCCTCGATGGCGTTCATGAGCAGGTTGACCACGGCCTGGTGCAGCATCTCCTCGTCGGCGCGCAGCTGCGGCAGCTCCGGATCGGCGCGGACGACGAAGCGCACGCCCGCCTGCTCGGCACGGGGCTGCACGAGCCGGGTCGCGCGCTCGACGACGCGGCTCCCGCTCACCGGGGCGAAGCTCGGCGTGGCGGGGCGCGCGTAGGTGAGCAGCTCCTGGACGGTCTGCTGGATGCGCGCGAGCTGGCGCGTCATCTCGTCGAGGATCGGCGTGAGCATCGGGTCCGGGCCGACGCGGCGACGCACGAGATCGAGCCCGCTGGCGACGCCGACGACCGGGTTCTTGATCTCGTGGGCGATGCCGCTCGCCAGCTCGCCCACCGTCGCGAGCTGGGAGGCGCGTTCGATCTCGCGCTGGTGCAGCTCGCGGACGCGGGCGGTGGTCTGCGCCAGCGCGCCCGTCATCTCGTTGAAGGCACGCGCCAGCTCCCCGAGCTCGTCGCGTTCGCCCGTGACGACGCGCACGTGCAGGTCCCCGCGCGCCACGCGGCGCGTCGCGTCCACGAGCCGGCGGAGGGGCGCGACGATGTCGCGCGCCACCATCCAGGCGGTGGCGACGAGAAGCACGACGAACACTACCTCGAGGGCGAGGGCGAGATCGCGGAGGTCGCGCAGCTGGCCGAAGGCTTCCGCTTCCGGCATCTCGGCGACGAAGCGCCAGGGGTAGCCCGGAACCGCGGTGACCATGCCGAGAACGGGCACGCCCTGGCGGTCGCGGTAGTGGGCGTGCCCCTCCGCCGTCATGCCGATCAGCGGCGTCGAGAGCGGCAGGGTGTAGTCGATCCGGGCGTGCGGGTGCGACACCCAGAGCGGGCGCCCGTGCTCGTCGACGATGAAGGTCTCGACGTGGCCGGCGAGGTGGGGGGCGATCTGTGGGAAGCCGCGCGCGCGCGCGGCGGGCAGCGTGCCGCCGAGGAAGGCGACCGGCGTGCCATGGCTGCCGAGGATCGGCACGGCGAGTCGGAACTCCGGCTCGATGCCGGTGGTGGTCTCGCGCCGTTCGGCGACGAACGCGGCGCCCGCGGTCGGCGGCGGCAGCGCGTCGACGTGGTGCACGTCCCCCGCGGCGGCGATGATCAGACCGTTCGCCGTGAAGAGGTACAGCGCGTCGAAATCCGGGACCTCGGCGAGCTTGCTCTGGAGGTGCCGCTCCATCGCGGGCCGGTCGGCGACGTCGCCCATCTCGCCGCCGCGGCCGCCCTGCCAGCGGGTCGCGCCGGCGGCGAGGAACTCGTTGCCGGCGGCGATCGCCTGAAGGAGGAGCGTCAGGTGGTCCGCGCGATCGCGGACGTGCTGCGCCTGCGTGCGCGTGATCGAGGCGAGGTCGTTCTCGACGAGGCGCTCGATGATCGCCTCGCTGCGCTGATAGCCCACCGCATTCGTGACGAGCAGCGGGCCGAGCGAGAAGAGCAGGAACCACGCGAGCAGGCGCCGGTTGAGTCGCGTCCGGATCAGTCGCATCAGCCGCACCATGCGCGTGGCGAAGTCCCGCTGCCCGGCCATGAGCGCTCCTCGTGGGTGGCGCGCCAGCGCGCGCGTGCTTCGCGGGAAGGCACGTTGGGTGCCCGACCGTGGTGCGCGCCAAGGCGAGACTTGGCAAAGGGTTGGCGGAAGATCCCACGCGGGGGCTGGGGCATTTGCCCCACCGTATCGTGCCTCGTTCGGCGCCGCATCGGGGCATTTCCCCCGGCACGCGTCGGCGACTCGCCGACACGACGCGGCGATAACTCCGCGCTCCGCAACGCGTTGATCGCCGCCGGCGACCGGGTCCCGACGACGGAATGTGCGTTGCCTGAGAGCAGGGCGCGGTCGTGCGCGCTTCGGTCCAGCCGTCCGTAGCCGTTCCACGCGCGCCACGCCGACGCGGGCTCACGTCGTGGACACGGAGCGTGGACATGGCCTTCTCGGACGTGGATCGGTCGGTCGCCGGGGTCGGCGCGGTGCCGTCGGAGCTCGGGCGCCGCGGCTTCCTGAAATGGATCAGCGCCATCGGCGCCACCCTCATCGGTGCCATCGTCGGCCTGCCGGCGGTCCGCGCCTTCGTCGCGCCGACGGTGGCCGGCCCGGTCGCCGACGACTGGGTCAAGGTGGCCGACGACGTGGCGCTCATCGACACGGGCGTCCCTTTGCGCGTCGACTTCGTCCAGACGCTGAACGACGCCTGGGTCGAGGCGCGCGCGTTCAACAGCGTGTGGCTCTATACCGAGGACGGCGAGAAGTTCGTCGCCTACAACGGCAAGTGCACGCACCTCGGCTGTTCCTACGTGCTGGACAAGGAGAAGAAGGACTTCCACTGCCCCTGCCATCACGGGGAGTTCGACGTGAAGACCGGGCGCGTGATCGGCGGTCCGCCCCCGCGCCCGCTCGACCGGCTCCCGGCCGAGGTGCGCGGCAGCGAGGTCTGGGTGCGCTACCGGGACTTCCGGCTGGGGATCCCCGAGAAGGTGGAGGCCTGACGATGAGCACCGTCGGCCACTGGATCGACGAGCGCGTCGACGTCGCCTCCATCCGCAAGGCGCTGCTCGACCGGGAGGTGCCGAGCCGCCTCACGTGGTGGCACACCCTCGGCAGCGCGACCCTCACCGTGTTCGCCGTGCAGGTCGTCACCGGGATCGTGCTCGCGATGTACTACGCGCCCTCGCCCGATCACGCGTACGACAGCATCCGGTATCTCGAGCACGGCGTGGCGAGCGGCGCGCTCCTGCGCGGCCTGCATCACTGGGGCGCGTCGGCGATGGTGGTGCTCGTCGTGGCGCACATGATCCGCGTCTTCACGATGGGCGCGTACAAGTACCCGCGCGAGATCAACTGGCTGCTCGGTGTGGCGCTCCTCTTCCTCGTCCTCGGCTTCGGCTTCACCGGCTATCTCCTGCCGTGGGACCAGAAGGCGTACTGGGCGACGCAGGTGGGGACGAACATCGCCGGCACGACGCCGTTCGTCGGCTCCGCGCTCGTGAAGCTGCTGCGCGGCGGCTCGCAGCTCGGCGCGGCGACGCTGACCCGCTTCTTCGCGCTCCACGTGCTGCTCTTCCCGGTGCTGCTCGGGATCGTCGTCCTCCTGCACCTCTCGCTCGTCATCCGGCAGGGGATCGCGCCGCGCGCGCGGGAGCTCGAGGGCGCCGCGCCGCACTGGACCACCGACTACGACTACCCGGACTACTACCGCGAGCGCTACGCGGCGACGAAGCACGAGGGGGTGCGCTTCTGGCCCGACGTCGTCGCCAAGGACGTCGCGGTGGCGGTGGTCGTCGTCGCCGGGCTCCTCCTGCTCGCGCGCACCTACGGCGCGGGGCTGGAGCCGCCCGCGGATCCGACCGACACGTCGTACGTGCCGATGCCGGAGTGGTACTTCCTCCCCTTCTACCAGCTGCTGAAGCTCGTGCCGGGCACGATGGAGAGCGTGGTGGCGGTGGGCGTGCCGGCGGGGCTCGTCCTCGTGCTGCTCCTGCTCCCGTTCTTCGATCGCGCCAGCACGCGGTCGCTGCATCGGCGGCCGTTCGCGTTGCTCTCGCTCGCCACCCTGCTGGCGGGGACGGGGATGCTCTTCGGGGCGGCGGCGCAGGAGGCGCGCGGCCTCAGGGCGGCGGAGGTGCAGATCGGCCGGCCGCTCACCTCCGCCGAGCGCGCCGGGCGGACGCTGTTCAGGCAGCAGCAGTGCGGGAGCTGTCACGTGGTGAACGGGGTGGGCGGCGGCGACGACAGCAAGGACGCGCCGGAGCTGACGTCGATCGGCCTGAAACACTCGGCCGGGTGGCTCCACAGCTTCCTCGAGGACCCGACGCGCATGCACGCCGACTCGAAGATGCCGGCGTTCGGGCCGCCGACGCTCTCGCACCAGGAGATCGAGGAGCTGTCGCGCTATCTCAGCACGCTCCGCGGCCCGCCGGGGAGTCATCTCGAGCCGGACATCCGCGACACCTTCCCGGAGCTGGCGGCGGAGAAGCACGTCGACGCGAAGCCCGCGGGAACCGCGGCGAAGAAGGGCGGGAGCGCCAACTAGCATGCCCCCCGCCGCGCCGGGCGCATTCGGACTCTGACGACAAGGAGGAACGATGAGTCGCAGTGTGGTGATCGCCCTGCTCCTCGCGGCATCGAGCGTGGCCGCGGCGCAGGCGCCGGACGGGAAGACGCTGTACGACGCGAACTGCAAGCGCTGTCATGGCGTGCGCGGCACGCCGCCGGTCACGATGAAGCGGAAGTTCGAGAAGATCGCGACCTTCGACGCCGAGTTCATCGCGAAGCACTCGACCGACTCGATCGTGAAGGTGCTGACCAGGGGGAAGAACGAGGACATGAAGTCGTTCAAGGACAAGCTGTCGCCGGACGAGATGGTGGCCGTCGCGAAGTACGTGCACGAGCTGGCGGACAAGGGCAAACCGAGCGGCAACTGACTTCCGGCCACCCACCCCGGCTCGCCGGCGCACGGCCGCCGGATTCGGAGGACCCATGATGCGATCCATGCGATGGCTGTCCTGCGCCTCGCCGCTGCTGCTGCTCCTGTCGTTCGCGCCCGCGCCGGCGCGAGCGCAGGCGCCGGGCTACGCCGGCAGCGAGACGTGCGGGGACTGCCACAGGAAGGAGGTGGCCCAGTTCGCGTCCACCGCCAAGGGCGCGCTGTTCATGCAGCACCCGCGCAACGCGCGCGAGCAGCTGGGGTGCGAGAGCTGCCACGGCCCCGCCAGGCAGCACGTCGAATCGGGCGGCGACGAGCGCGGGGCGCTGATCAGCTTCGGCGGCAGGAATCCCTCGCCCGTCGCCGTGCGCAACGCGGCGTGCCTGCAGTGCCACGAGAAGACGGCGCGCATGATGTGGAAGGGGAGCGCGCACGAGGGGCGCGACGTGGCCTGCACGGACTGCCACACGCTGATGCAGACCGTCTCCGAGCGCGGCAACCTGCGCAAGGCGAGCGTGCTCGAGACCTGCGGCGCCTGCCACCCCCAGCGCAAGTCGCAGCAGATGCGCTTCGCGCACATGCCGGTGGGCGAGAACAAGATCGAGTGCACGAGCTGCCACAACCCGCACGGCTCGGCGGCGCCGAAGCTCCTCGTGGCGAGCTCGGTGAACGAGGTGTGCTTCCAGTGCCACGCCGAGAAGCGCGGCCCGTACCTCTGGGAGCACGCGCCCGTCGTGGAGAACTGCGCGAACTGTCACGATCCGCACGGGAGCAGCCACGAGAAGATGCTCAAGGTCTCGCGGCCGCGGCTGTGCCAGCAGTGCCACGCCGGGACGGGCCACCCGATCCAGGCGCGCAACCCCGGGCTGCTCACCGACGCGCAGTTCGTGATGAACCGCCAGTGCCAGAACTGCCACGTGAACATCCACGGATCGAACCATCCGTCGGGCTTCGCGTTCACCCGGTAGCGCACAGGAGACCAGCATGCGAACCAGGACATTCGCTGTCGCGTGGCTCGCCGCCGCCGCATGGGTCGCCGTCGTGCGACCGCGGCCGGCAGACGCCCAGCAGCAGCAGGGCGCCGCGCCCGCGCGGGCGGACAGCGCGGCGAACGGCAGGACGGCCGCCGCGCAGGCGCCGCCGCGCGCCCCGACGGGCCCGGGCCTCACCGGCGCGGTCGACTTCGGCGGGCGCGCCTTCGTGAAGGACCTCACGCCACAACAGCGCGCGGGATTCGAGATGTACAAGACGCTGTCGTCGGGCGCGGTGCTCAACGACGCGTACCTCCGCTACGCGCCGCCCGACGGGTCCCGCAGCTTCCAGCTCACGGGACACAAGCTCGGCGAGCTGGATCAGACCGTGGCGTTCCGCGGCAGCCAGCCCGGCGCCTTCGACCTGAACGTCCGGTGGGACCAGATCCCGCACACCTTCTCCACCACGGCGCGCATGCCGGGCACGCGGCCGACGCCGGACTACTTCTCGCTCGCCGGCACGCCGCGCGGCGACACCACCGCCCTCAACGCCGCGCTGCGCGGCCTCACCAGCTATCTCGGCCCCGTGCGCACCGACTGGGACGTCGTCAAGCTCGGTGCGGCGGTCACGCCCGCCCAGGCATGGGACTCGAAGGTCGAGTACACCTGGACGGGGAAGAACGGCGATCGCCCGCTCGGGATGGCGTTCGGCAGCCCGGGCAGCAACGCCCGCGAGATCCTCGAGCCGGTGCACCAGAGCGTGCACGACCTGCGGCTCACGCAGGGCTACGCGCAGGAGCGTTTCCAGCTCCTCGTGGCCTACGACCTCTCGCGCTTCCAGAACGACTACGCGTCGGTGACGGCCGACAACCCGATGACGGCGACCGACCTGCCGACGACCGGCTCGTCGCGCGGGCGCACCGCCCTGGCGCCGAACAACCTCGCGCAGTCGGTGGTCGGGTCGGGCGGCCTCAACCTGCCGTGGCGCACGCGCGTGAACGCGAGCGCGTCGTACGCGCGGTGGACGCAGGACGAGGCATTCGTGCCGAGCACGATCAACGGCGCGATCGCCTCGCCGACGTTCGCGGCGATGCCCCACTCGCTCGGCGCCAGGTCCACGACGACCACCCTCTCCGCCGGGTTGACGAGCCGGCCCTTCAGTCCCGTCACCATCACGGCGCACGCGCGGTCGTTCGACTTCCGCGACGGCGTGGCCACGCGGGTGATCCCGGTGACGGTCGTCAACGATCGCTCGCTCGGCGCGGCCGACACCTCCGAGCGCTACCCGTTCAGCCGCCACAACGCGGACGTCGGCGTGCGGTGGCGCGTCGTCAACCCGCTGTCGTTGAGCGCGGGATACGGCTACGAGAGCATGGGGCGAGACCAGGAGGTCCGGAACGTGGCGCGCCTGGTGGAGCGCACGAAGCGCCTCTCGGCCGACTACGCCGCCCTCGCATGGCTCAGCCTGCGCGGGATGTACTCGGAAGCGCACCGACTCGGCGGCGCGTACGCGCAGCTCACGACCGGCGAGAACGTGGGCGAGCGGCGGTTCGACGAGGCCGACCGCGACCGCTATCGCACGAGCCTCATCGTCACGGTGTCGCCGCTGGACGTGGTCAGCCTGTCGGGCAGCTTCGAGCAGGGGCGCGACGCCTATCCGCACTCGCCGTTCGGCCTGCAGAGCGACAACAGCCGCGCCGTGGGCGCGGAGCTGGACTACAGCCCGGCGACCCGCGTCTCGCTCGGCGGCGGCGCCACGTGGGAGAACTTCGACAACATCATCCGGCAGCAGTACAAGACGGGCACGCAGACGAACAACCCCACCTTCGTCTGGCAGGACGACAACACCGACCGCGTCGCGACGGTGTACGCCGACGTGATGGCCGTGGTGGTCCCGGACAAGCTGGACGTGGGTGGGTCGTTCGAGTGGTCGAAGGCGCTCTGGCACATGTACACGTACAACCCGAACGGGGCGCCGGCCGGCGGCACGGCGGCCCAGAACCTCGCCGCGACCGCGTACGACTACCCGAAGGTGATCCAGACGCTGCAGCCGATGTCGGTGTACGTCCGGCAGCGGTTCACGCCCGACTGGGCGATGACGCTGCGCTTCCAGACGGAGCTGTTCAGCCAGAACGACTTCCGGACCACGAACCTCGCGCCGGCGCTGGGGAACTACGTCTACCTGGGCAGCAACATGCTGCCGTACAACGCGCAGTTCCTGACGCTCACGCTGTCGTATCGACCGGGCGCGCTCCGGCTGGGGCGGTCGACGTTGTAGCGGCGGCGGGCGGCGGGCGGCGGGCGGCGGGCGTCCATCGGCCCGCTCCTGCCTCCTCGCACTCCCGCTGGCCCCTCTACCTGGCCGGCCTCGAGAGACGCGACACGGAGTCAACGGAGGAACTGCGGATCGACACGGATGGGGTGAGGGCGCCAGGAACCAGGCCCCCGGACCGGCCGCTGGGCGCGAGGGACTCTCCCTACCCGCGGAGCGATCCGCGCCGATCCGCGACATCCGCGATCATCCGTGTTCCCCTCGTGTGATGCCCGCCCGACCACGGACCCCGACGCACGACGCCATGAAGCCAGGGGTGACACGCGCCACGCGTCCCTCGTCCCGCGTCCCGCGTCCCTCCTACGCCGCCTGCCTCCGCGCCCCGCCGACTCGTGCCCCCGTCGTGCGCCGGTGCTTCAGCGCGTGCCGCAGGCGCAGCGTCGAGGCGACGAGCACGATGAGGAGACAGATCTCGATCCCGACCTTCTCGCCGTCCAGGTAGTCGATCGGCGCGTCCTTGAGCGTCGGGTCGGACCACACGCCGTGCACGAAGAAGAGGCACGCCGCGACGTACGAGCCGTAATGCAGGAACTTCCACTTGCCGCGGCTGATCTCGCTCCGGAAGTAGCTCGAGATCACGACGACGAGGAGGACGTACAGCGAGACGGCGCCGACGGTGTTGATCCACGGCTGCTTCGGCGCATTCACCGGATACAGGATGTCCACCACGCCGAAGCCCGCCGTCGACGACGCGAGGAGCAGCACCGGATGGAGCAGCACGAGCGCCATCGCGACGTAGCCGGTCCAGTTGTGGATGCGGAAGTAGTTGATGCGCCGGTGCGGCCAGTGCTTCCACGGGTTGTAGCGCACCGAGAGCAGCAGGCCGAGCAGGATGTTGAGCGTCAGGACGAAGACGGCGACGATCCCCACGTCGCTGGACAGGTCGAGAGCGCTCATCGTGCCGGTGAAAGCGTCATGAAGGTTGAGCCGGAAGGAAGCGGCCGCGATCCGGCCCGGGCGCCGGCGACGGTCTGGTGAATACGCCGATCGTGCGATCGTTGTTCCGCCGCCGGCGCCGGGCCCGCATGACGTGCGGACGGCGGATCAGGGCTTCAGGATTACGTTGATCGCGCCGCCATTGTTGTCCGTCCCGAAGCGCGTGTTCGCGTCCTGCGGCTCGTAGAAGCGGACCTCCTGCACGCGGTCGGCCGTGATGAGCTTCAGCGCGTCCGGGCCCTCGGAGCGCACGCCGCCGACGTAGATGTGCACCGGCACGGGCACGGGGTTGCTGGGCGTGATCACGTTGCGGCTGCGGAACCAGCTGGGGCGGATTCGGTTCAGCGCGTCGTACAGGCTGACGTTCGGCATCGGCGCGAGGTCGGCCGCGGTGACGACGTTGTGCTGGACGGCGCTGCTGCGGCCGCCCGCACTCGCGCAGGCAGCGATCGCGGCGGCGGCGACGACGATGACGAATCGACGGATGAGTCGCATGGGCAGTGTCGTTGGGCGTCGTGGCCCCGGCCGCGACGCGGGGAAGGGTGGGCGAAACGCGGCGCGCGCAGGCGCCCCGTCGCGCCAGATGATGGCGGCCGTCCACGGCTCGCGCAACCTCGCCTCGGGCCGGCGCGGACGTCAGCGATCGGCCATCTCCAGCGCGTTCACGTTGCCGAGGCGCCGCGGATCGATCCAGCAGTGGAATCCGCAGTGGCGCAGGCCCGCCTCGCGGAAGAGGCGCCGGTACGTGGCCGCGGAGCGCAGGTGCCACCCCTCCATGTCTCCCTCCATGTCGTCCTCGCGGGCGAAGGCCTCGAGATAGGCGACGCCGCCGAGGACGCGGTGGATCTCGCGCAGGCCGCGGCGCAGCTCGACGGTGGGGACGTATTGCAGCGCGTCGGCGCAGACGACGAGATCGTGGCCGGTGGGCAGGCGGAGCTTCGCGAGCTCGCCGAAGGTGCCCTGCCGGATGTGACGCTGGCGGCCGAAGCGGCTGACGGCGTACTCGCTCGCGTCCACGCCGGTGTAGCGCACGCGTGGTCGCAGGGCACGGAGCACGGGGAGCCAGCGTCCCTCGCCGCAGGCGACGTCGAGCACGGTACGCACGGGCCGGCCGAGCAGGTATTCGGCGGCGGCGACGACGAGGCGCACCTTCCGCTCGAGGGACTCGGCGGAGTCGATGCGCCAGCGCGCGCTGCGGTACCAGCGGTCGAAGTAGGCGCGGTCGTAGGGTTTCATGCGGGAGGCGGGAGGCGGGAGGAGGGAGGCGTGGGGACGAGGGACGAGGGACGAGGGACGAGGCCGGGAGGCCACGTGGCAGCGGGTCACAACATATTGCGGATACGGCAGTTAGCGAAATCCGGTCGTGTGGGCCAGGTCACGTCGCGAACGGGCTCGGCGGCGTAGGTTGGACGACCGTCAGGATCGTGGATGGCGGCGGGCTCCCCTCACAGGGCGCACGCCGCCGATACCGACGCGGGTCGTTGCTGCGGTCGGGCGGCACGCGTCAACTGTAATGACATGACTCCTCAGATCAGCTCTCCGATCAGCCGCCGGTCGTCGCTCGACCGCGTGAAGTGGTTCGTCTTCGAGCACTTCGAGCTGCTGCTCGTCGTCGTGCTCGTCGCCTCCATGCTGCTGATCCACTGGTACGTGGACTACAAGGTCGCGTACCTGAACTTCTACTACCTGCCGGTGATCGCCGCGGGGTTCTGCCTCGGCCGGAACGGCGCGGTCTGGTCGGCGGTGTTCATCGTCGCCCTCGTCGGCTTCTTCCAGGCGGTGCTCGGGCTCGCGGGGATACCGGGCTGGGATCCGGTCCTCCTGATCACGCTGGTGCCGTGGGCGGGCTTCCTCATCCTCACCGGCTACGTGGTCGGGCACCTCGCCGACCAGCGCAAGGCGCGGGTGGAGGACCTGACGACGTCGTACATGAGCATGCTGGAGCTGCTCACCTTCCATCTCGAGTCGAGCGAGCGGCAGAGCAAGGGACACAGCTATCGCGTCGCCGAGCGCGCGCTCGCCATCGGGCAACAGCTCGAGATGCCGGCGCGCGAGCTGGAGAACCTGCGCGTGGCCGCGCTGCTGCACGAGCTCGGGCCGCAGGATCCGCGACTGCTCCGCCTGTTCGAGCAGTTCCCGGGGGACATCCGGGAGCTGCCGATCGCCAAGTCCATGCGCGAGGCGCTCGACCTCGTCCAGGAGTACGGCCGCTATCACGACCACGTCGGCCCGGAGTTCCCGGTGGACGCGCTCCGCGTCTCGCTCGGCGCGAAGGTGCTCGCCGTCGCCGACGCGTACGAGACGCTCCAGATGCCGAGCCCGAACCGGCCCCCCTTCTCGCCGTGGAGCGCGCTCGAGGAGATCGAGCGCGGCGCCGGGCAGACGTTCGGCACCGAGGTGGTGCGCGCGCTGCGCAAGGTCGCCGGCGCTCCGCCGCGCTCGATCACGCCGCTCTCGCTCGAGGCGTACCGGGAGAAGGTTACCGCGGGGTAGGCGGGCGACTGCATACAGCCTCGGGACGAGCCCGCGCCGGCGATGCCGGCGCGGGCTCGTGTGCGTCGGGGGATCGGAGACTGGCCGATCGTCACTGGTCGTTGGTCATTGGCCGGCCTCGGGATGCCTCGACGGTGTCCCGAGCGGCTCGCCAAAGACCAAGGACCAATGACGTTCGTACTCGGCCCCCATCCCTCCCGCCACTCGGCGGCCGCCCCATATTTCCCGCATGACCGCTTCCCCCTACACGCTCGCCGTCGACGTCGGCGGCACCGGCATCAAGGCGGCGGTGCTCGACGCCGAGGGCGAGATGATCTCCGAGCACCTTCGCATCGAGACGCCGAAGCACCTCAGGCCCGACGGGCTCGTCGACCTCATCGCGCAGCTCACGCAGTCGCTCCCGCCCTTCGACCGCGTCTCCGTCGGCTTCCCCGGCGTGGTGCGCCGCGGCGTGATCCTCACGGCGCCGAATCTCGGCACCGAGCACTTCCACGGCTTCGACCTCGCGCACGCGCTGCACGAGCGCTTCGGCAGGCCCGTGCGCGTGGCGAACGACGCGGACGTGCAGGGGCTCGCCGTGGTCGAGGGGAAGGGAGTCGAGCTGGTCATCACCCTCGGGACGGGCTTCGGGTCGTCGATCTTCGTGGACGGACGGCTCGGGCCGCATCTCGAGCTGGCGCATCACGAGTTCCACAACGGGAAGACGTACGAGGAGGAGCTCGGCGAGCAGGCGCGGCGCAAGGCGGGGGACAAGCGCTGGAACCGGCGCGTGGCGCGCGTGATCGAGGTGCTGCGGCAGCTCACGAACTTCGACCACCTGTACATCGGCGGCGGGAATGCCAAACGAGTACGGCTGGCCCTGCCGCCCGACGTCTCCATCGTCGACAACACGGCAGGCATCCTCGGCGGCATCCGGCTCTGGCAGGACTGAAATCGGCGCCCGCCACGCTCCTCGCGGCACGCGGCGTGCGGCAGTCGGCCCACCACCCCAACCGGAGCGTCACCGATGGCCGACGAGGAGCGCCGCGACCGCGCGCACGACCGCGACCACTCCCCCAGCTCGATGCACGATGCCGATCGCGAACGCCAGCGCGAGCCGAGCCGCCGCGAGGAGGACGTCGACGACTGGCGGCACGAGCGCGGCCGGCCGCCCCTCACCGACCGCGAGCGGCGCGAGCGCTGGCCCGTCGGGTGATCGCCGCGGATGCTACTGCTCGCGGCGCGCCCAGCCGATGTAGTCGGTGTACACGGGTGTGCGCCCGGCGGCGCGCATCCGCGTGGCGATCTGGCCGCGATGGTAGTGCCCGTGCAGCGCCACGTGGATGAGGATGTCGCGCACCGTGTTGTCGAACTCGCGGCCGGCGCTGTTCCGGTAGTGCACGACGCGTTCGAGCGCCGCCTCGTCCAGCGCCAGCAGCTCCTGGAAGGCGGCGACGTTCTCGGCGGCGAGCGCGGCGCACTCCGCGGCGGAGAAGCTCGGCCACACGGCGACCCGCGGCGGCCGGCCGGCGATGCGCGACAGCCAGAGGTGCTCCGCGCCGATCACGTGATTGAGCAGGAGCTGCACCTCCGGATCGGAGACCGGCTTCGCGCGCAGCTCGTCGAGGAGGAGGTCGTTCGCCCAGGCCGCGTGGGCGAACATGCGGTGCAGGGTGTCGTTCATGGGCGCGGTCACATGCGCAGCAGGTAGCTGCCCTTGACGAAGAAGCCGTCGCTCTGCCGGTGCAGCGCCCCGAAGCGGAGCGGCTCCGGCTCGGTCATCGTCGACCCGTAGCCGGCGAAGAATACCGTTCCCGGCGTGGGCCGGTACGAGAAGAGCCAGTCCACGCGCAGGCCGTTGCCCGCCTGGTGCGTGGCCGCGGTGTAGACGCCGCCGGTCTGGGTGTAGATCGGCCCGCCGGTGCGCGGGTCGCGCAGCGGCGCGCCCTCGTGCGAGTCGTACTGGCCGACGAAGCGCACGAACAGCGGCCGCGCGAGCTGGTACTCGACCTTCAGCCGCGGGATGCGGACGTCGACGATCGTCGCCCCGTCGGCGCGGCGCGTGAAGCGGCTGCTCACGTACGAGCCGCCGACGCGGAGCTTCTCCGTCGGACGCCAGTCCACGTTCGCGTTCGTGTCGAAGCGGCGCACGCGCGACGTCTCGAAGAAGTCCACGTCGTTGCCCACGGTGAACCCCGCCGAGGCGACGACGTGCTGGAACTGCGGCGTGCTCACGGACGGCCCGACCGTGAACGTCGTGATGCGATCGGATGGGCGGAAGGGGGCGCAGCGCGGGGTGGCGAACACACTGTCCGATGGGACGTAGTAGCCGGCGTACGCCGCGGGATCGAAGGCGTACGTCGACAGCGCGGGGGAGAGCCCCACCTTCCAGCCGCCGCGGAAGGTGAAGCTGTTGCTCATCGAGAACCGGTCCTCGAGGAGGCTCTTCGCGGCGAAGAAGTCGCGGTAGCGCCAGATCGCGTTGGTCGTGATGAAGGTGTTGTACTGCTCGAACACGGCGTCCGGATGGCCGTAGAGCGTGTAGCGGTTCGCGACCTGCGCGTTCACGATGTTGGTGCGCGGCACGAACCCGGACGCGGCGTAGAAGTCGGGGTCGATGCCGGTGAGCTGGTAGTGGAAGCCGAAGCTGCGCCCGGTGCGGTCCACCGCCGCCTCCCACATCGGCGCGGTGCGCGTGGTGTCGTCGCGGCGCGTGGCGCTGCCGACCGCCTGCAGCTCGAGGTAGTACAGCCGGCCGAAGACGTGGCGGAGGTCGGCCTCCGCATAACGATTGAAGTCCGCTCCGTCCTCGCGGTCGCCGAGGAGGATGCCGGCGAACGACTGCTCGGCGAAGTCGCGCTTGAGGCGGACGAGGTTCCACGCCGGGTCGTGGCCGCCGGTGAGCGACGTCTGCGGATCGTCGAGGGCCGAGAGCACCGCCACGTCGGTGCGGCCGATCTTCCCCGTGAGCCGCGCCGCGGCCGTCGGGTGGACGATGCGCCGGGTGTAGACGAGGGTGTTCGGCACGGCGAACTGCTCGATGCCGTCCACGAAGAAGGGGCGCTTCTCGGCGTAGAAGACGTCGAAGCGCGCGTCGCCGGCGATCTGCAGCGCGTCGGCCTCGACCTGGGAGAAGTCCGGCTTGATCGTGCCGTTGAGGACGAAGTTGCTGCCGAGCCCGAGCCGCGCGTTGCCGCCGAGCGTGGGGCTCGTGTGATACTGCCACGCGCCGGGAACCGCGCCCGTGCTCGCGTCGGCGGGGCCGCCGTCCACGCTCGTCGTGAACTCGGGGTTGAGCTCGACGACCTCGCCATGACGCATCCCGCTCATCCCGACGAGCTTCCCTTCCTGCACGATGAAGGAGGCGGATGCCTTGTGCACCGGCGTCCACGTCTCCTGATACCCGGAGTGCTGGACGTTGCGGACGACCTGGACGCCCCAGTCCTCCGTCGGCTGCGCCGGGTACCGCAGGCTCTTGAAGGGGATCCGGAGCTCCACCTCGTAGCCGTAGTCGGTGAGGTGTCCCTTCGATTGCCAGATGAAATCGGGGCTGAGGTCGTTCTGCCCCGGCTCGATGTGCTGGCCGGGGAGGAAGAGCCCGGCGCCCTCGTTCTTCATCCCGTCGGCCTGGACGCCGAGCGGGTTGACGATGAAGACGTATGCGCGGCGCCGCTCGTCGAAGGTGTCGAGGTGGATCTCGACGTTGTCGTCGTTGGAGATCTGGTCGCGGTTGCTGAGCGTCGCGCGCACGCCGGCGTGCGGCTCGAAGGCGCGGATGCCGAACCAGATCGCGTCCGGCGCGTACCAGACGAGCACCTGGGTGGAATCGGGCGCGGGGCGCGAGTCCACCGGCTGGTACATCGAGAAGCCGGTGAGGACGGCGGCGCGGCTCCAGACCGGCTCGTCGAGGCGGCCATCGACGGTCGCGCCGGCATCGGCCGCGGCGAAGGACGGGATGCGCACGTCCATCTGGCGCGCGGTCCCGACGTAGACCGCCTGCTGCGCCTGGCCGGCGAGGGTCGCGGGCGCGGCGGCGGCGGTGGTCTGGGCGAAGAGGAGGAGGGGCAACAACATGGAGGAAGATTCGGGGGGCGGCGCGGTTTTCTCCAGTGTGCGTCGGCCCGCCAGCATGGCGACAGCCGGGGTCGTGTCGTCGCGGTTGCCGAGCCCGGGGGGCCTCGTATCTTCCGCCAGTCCCCTCCGGAGCCGTCCCATCTCCCTCGCCACCCGCCGCGGCGATCCCTTCCTCGACCTGATCGCCCGCTCGGTCTTCACGCTCTTCCCGCGCTGCGTGCGCTGCGGGGAGCGGATCGAGCGGTTCGAGGAGGCGGAGGTCCGCATCCTCCAGTACCGCGTCGTTCACCGCGGCGCCTGTCCATCGGCGGCGCACGACGGCACGTCCTGAAACGACAGTGGCTCCATCCCCCGCCGTCGGGAAGATGGAGCCACTGGTCCGGAGGAGCCGGCGGGCTCCCACATCACCACCCCACCCTCCGCCGACTCGCCCCGGTTCGTACGACGTCCGCAATGTGAATCGCGATCCCCAGATTAGCAAATTCTTATGATTCGCCCTGCCGTCCTCGCCGTCCTCGCGCTCTCCTCGCTCACGCGCCCGGCGCTGGCCCAGCGCCCGGCGGACTTCACGCTGGCGCAGGTGACGAGCTTTCCCTTCACCTCCGAGCTGGCCGCCGCGCCGACGGGCTCGCGCATCGCGTGGATCATGTTCGAGCGCGGCGTCCGCAACGTCTACGTCGCCGAGGGGCCGGCGTTCACCGCGCGCAGGCTCACGAGCTACGCCGCGGACGACGGCCAGGAGCTGACGAACCTGTCGTTCTCACCCGACGGGAAGTACGTCGTCTACACGCGCGGCGGGGACCACGGCGCCAACTGGACGGCGGAGGGCGGGCTGCAGCCCGATCCGACCTCGAGCCCGGTGCAGCCGCACATCGACATCTTCGCCGTCCCCGTCGGCGGCGGCACGCCGAAGCTGCTCGCGCAGGGAGACGATCCCGTGATCTCGCCGAAGGGCGATCGCGTCGCGTATCTCGTGAACGGCGACGTGTACGTCGTGCCCATCGACGGCAGCGCGCCCGGGAAGCGGCTCTTCTTCGACCGCGGCCGCGACGGTTCGCTGGCGTGGTCGCCGAACGGCGACCGGCTCGCCTTCGTGTCGAATCGCGGGGATCACGACCTGATCGGCGTCTTCGAGTCGGACAGCGTGCCGCTCCGCTGGATGGCGCCGAGCACGAACCGCGACATCACGCCGCGCTGGTCGCCGGACGGTACGCGCATCGCCTTCGTGCGGCTGCACGGAGAGGGCGGGCCGTCGCTCACGATCCTGCAGCAACACCCGAACCCGTACCAGATCTGGGTGGCCGACGCGCGCACCGGCGAGGGACGCCGGGTGTGGGCGAGCCCGAACACGCTCCACGGCTCGCTCCCCACGTCGGAGGGAAGCGCGAACCTCGACTGGGCCGCGGGCGATCGGCTCACCTTCGTGTCGGACATGGACGGCTGGCCGCACCTGTACTCGGTGCCCGCGGCGGGCGGCAAGGCGCTCCTGCTCACGCCCGGCCGCTTCATGGTCGAGTACATCACGCCGACGCCGGACCGGCGCTCGCTCGTCTACGCGGCGAACGCGGGTCCGCTCGCCGAGGACGTCGACCGCCGCCACGTCTTCGTGGTGCCGGTCGACGCGCCGAGACCGGTGCAGCTCACGCCGGGCACCGGCGACGAGACGAAGCCCGTCGTCACGGGCGACGGGCGCACCGTGGCGTTCGTCGGCGCGAGCGCGCAGCGGCCGCCGCTGACGGCGGTCGTGTCCATCCACGGCGGGACGGCGACGACGCTCGCCGCGGCCGCGGTGCCGGCGGATTTCCCCGCGGACCGGCTCGTGACGCCGAAGATGGTCGTCTTCCGCGCGCCCGACGGCACGCCGGTGCACGGCCAGCTCTTCGAGCGCGCCGACGCGGGTGGCGCGAGGCAGCCGGCGATCGTGTTCGTGCACGGCGGTCCGCAGCGGCAGATGCTGGTCGGCTGGAACGCGATGTACTACTACTCGAATGCCTACGCCGTGAACCAGTACCTCGCGAACCACGGCTACGTCGTGCTGTCGATCAACTACCGCCTCGGGATCGGCTACGGCCACGACTTCCACCACCCGCCGCACGCGGGCGCGCAGGGCGCGGCGGAGTACCAGGACGTGAAGGCGGGCGGGCGGTACCTGCGCTCGCTGCCGCAGGTGGACCCGAAGCGCGTCGGCATCTGGGGCGGCTCGTATGGCGGCTTCCTCACCGCCATGGCCCTCGCGCACGACTCGGACATCTTCGCCACCGGCGTCGACATGCACGGCGTGCACGACTGGACGACGGAGCGCGCGCGCGGACTGATGGACCGCGAGCGCTACGAGGAGGCGCCGGACCTGAAGCGGGCGCTCGCGGTGGCGTGGAAGTCGTCGCCGGCGTCGGCGGTCGCGAGCTGGCGCTCGCCGGTGCTGCTCATCCAGGGGGATGACGATCGCAACGTGCGCTTCCACCAGACGGTGGACCTCGCGCGACGGCTGGAGACGAAGGGCGTGCCGTTCGAGGAGATGGTCATCCCCGACGAGATCCACGACTTCCTGCGCTACGCCTCGTGGTTCGCGGCGGACAGCGCGACCGTGCGCTGGTTCGACCGCCACTTCATGCCGTCGGCATCGGCGAACGCCGCGCTCGGCGGATCAGCATCGCGTCGATGACCACGTCGAGCACGATCACCCCGGCGCCGAGCGCGTACCGCACCCGGCGCCGGGGTGCTCACTTCGGGTGCTGGTACGTGCCCATGAGCTCCGCGTGCGCGACGATGTGTCCCTGCATCGCCTTCTCGAGGTCGGGCTTCGTCGGCCGGTCGAGGTTCAGCATCCGGTCGAGGGCGTAGAGCTTGAAGAAGTAGCGATGCCGGCCGATCGGCGGACAGGGACCGCCGTAGCCAGTCTTTTTGAAGTCGTTGGTCCCCTCGTGCGCGCCGGCGGGCATGTGCCTGCCGCTCGCGCCTTCGGGCAGCCCGGTCGTCGACGTCGGCAGGTCCGCCACCACCCAGTGGACGTACGTCATCTTCGGCGCCTTCGGGTCGGGCGCGTCGGGATCGTCGACGATCAGCGCGAGGGACTTCGCGTTCGACGGGACGCCGCGCCACTGGAGCGGCGGCGAGACGTCGTCGCCGTCACAGGTGTACCGCCGCGGGATCTCGGCGTGGGGAGCGAATGCCGACGACGTGAGCTCGAGTGCCATCTCGCACCTCCTTCCTGGCGAGGGCGCCGACGCTGGCGCCTGACGGGAAGTTAGCGCGCCGGGGCCGGGGCGGGCGATGCCCCGGTGCGGTACACCACCCAGCCGTACGCCAGCGCGGGCGGCAGCAGCAGGGCGATGATGGCGAGGTTGTGCTGCCGCGACAGCCCGAGCAGGTGCATGACGAGGCCGATCGCCGAGAGTGCCGCCACCGTGAGCGCCACCCAGCGTGCGGCGCCCGCGGCCGTCCCACGGCCGCGCACGAGCGCCAGCGGCGCGAGCACGACGAGCAGGAGCCAGATCGGGTTGAGCAGGAACAGGTTCTCGTTCCGGTAGGCGAAGGTGTGATTCGTCACCGTCCACATCAGGACGAGCAGCGTGCCGAAGAATCCGGCGACGAACGCCCAGAGGGCGAAGACGATCGCGGCGGTCACGCGCGCGCCACGGGCGCCCGACTCGACGCCGAAGCCGAGGGCGACGAAGATCGCGGCGACGAGGATGCCGAGCGCGAGAAACCAGGGCGCGTAGACGGGCGGGCGCGCCGGCTCCTGATGCGTCTGCGAGACATAGAGCTCGCGCTCCGACTTCACGAGCGGCTTCGTCGCGCCGCTGTCGCCGTCGTGGATGCGGAGGGCCCGCGCCTCGTCGCGGAGGCGCATCGGCACGAACATCTGCTGCCACGCGGTGAGCTCGTGGTCGCCGGGCCGGCCGAGGCCGATGTCGATCCCGAGCGCGAGCGGGAAGTCCACCTGCGTCAGGCGCAGCGACTCCGTCCGGTAGGTCGTGCCCGTCATCTTGCGGTCGGTCGCGGCGCGGAGCTGGCCGCCGATCGTGCGGTCGATGATGTCACGGACGCGGGTGGAGCAGTTGTCCGTGTAGTAGTTGTACCAGTAGTCGCGGTTCTCCGGCAGCGCATTCCACTCGACGTACTGCAGCATGGAGAGCTTCTGCGCCGGCGTGAGGTCGAGCTCCTGCGCCCACACCGAGCGGTCGCGCTCGCGGTACTCCTCGAGCGTGGACTGGAGGTCGAAGCCGCCCATCGAGTACCGCATCAGCCCCTCGAGGAAGTGGGGGATGAAGTGCGGCGCGTTGAAGTCGAAGAGCCCCCAGTTGTAGACGACGTCCTGGCCGGTGGCCGCGTCGTGGAACCAGAGGGCGTTGTGGCCGAACTGCTCCCAGACCTCGGCGCCGACGCCCATGGTCATGAGGTAGACGGTGAGCTGGGAGCCGGGCTCTGGGCGGGACGAGGGACGAGGGACGCGGGACGCGGGGGCCTCCGCAGCCGGGACGCGCTGCTGCGCCTCGGCCAGGGGCGCGGTGAGCGGGAGGAGGGCGCAGGCGAGGGCGAGGGCCGCGAGGCGGGGACGCGTTGGCGAGGGGAGTTTCACGGTCGGAAAATCTAGCGAATGGTCGAGAGCGCGCGCCGCTTGCCCTGGACGCCGGCGTAGAATGCGCCGAGCGAGTCGAGGTCGGCGTCGAGGACGCCGGTGGGCGTGAGCGGTGGGCCGAAGCGGATGGTCTTCGTGCCCCAGTCGAAGGCGATGGGGAGGATGGGGACGCGCGCGCCGAGCGCGATGTAGTAGAAGCCCGTGCGCCAGCGCTCGACCTTGCGGCGGGTGCCCTCGGGGGCGAGGGCGAGCACCAGTCGCTCCCGCCGCTCGAACTCCTCGACCGACTGCTCGACCACGTCGTGCGAGCGCGCGCGGTCCACGGGGATGCCCCCGAGCCAGCGCATGACGACGCCGAGGGGCCAGCGGAAGAGCGTGTCCTTGCCGAGGAAGCGCACGTCGACGCCGAGCGTGAAGAGCGCCGCCACGCCGACGAGGAAGTCCCAGTTCGACGTGTGCGGCGCGACGATCGCCACGAGCTTCGGCACGTCGGGGATCACGCCGTCGAGACGCCAGCCGAGGGCGCGCAGCGCGCGGCCGCCGAGCCATTGCGAGAGGGCGTTGCCGCGGTGGGGCAGCGCGGGCGGGAGGATCATGGCGGCGGAATATGGCGAACGGGCCGCCTCGAGTGATAGACTCTCCGACGCCCCCACTGATCCGGAGCAAGGCCGATGGCGCTGCGTATCATGGATGTCCTCGACCGCACGGCGGGCGAGCGTCGCGATGCGCCGGCGCTCAAGGCCAGGCGCGATGGCGCCTGGCGCACGACGACCTGGTGGGAGTACCGGGAGCAGGTCCGCCGCGCCGGCCGCGCCTTCGTGGCGCTCGGGCTTGCCCCCGGACAGTGCGTGACGATCACGGGATTCAACTGCCCGCAGTGGTTCCTCGCCGATCTCGGCGCCATCCACGCCGGCGCCGTCCCGGCGGGGATCTACACGACGAGCACCGCCGAGCAGAGCGCGTACATCATCCGGCACTGCGAGGCGCCGATCGCCGTCGTCGAGGACGCGGCGCAGCTCGCGAAGCTGCGGAGCGTGTGGCACGAGCTGCCGGCGCTCCGGGCGGTGGTGCTGATGTACGGCGACGATCCCGACGACCGTGTCTGGTCGTGGGAGCGGTTCATGGCCCTGGGTGACGCCGTCGACGAGGCGGCGCTCGACGCCCGCGTCGCCGCGCAGCGGCCGGACCACGTCTGCACGCTGATCTACACCTCGGGGACCACCGGCGTACCGAAGGGCGTGATGCTCTCGCACGACAACATCACGTGGACGGCGAACGCCGGGCGCACGCTCGCCGACCTGAAGCCGGGCGACGACTGCATCAGCTATCTCCCGCTGAGCCACATCGCCGAGCAGATGCTCTCGCTGCACCTCGCGATGGCGATCGGCGCGTGCACCTGGTTCGCCGAATCGATGGAGTCGCTGGGCGAGAACCTGCGGGAGGTGCGCCCGCACTTCTTCCTCGGCGTGCCGCGCGTGTGGGAGAAGATGCAGGAGCGCATGCAGGCCGCGGGGGCACAGGCGCCGTCGCTGCGGCGGCGGGTCGTGCGCTGGGCGCGCGGCGTGGGGCTGGCGAGCGGGTACGCGGCGCAGCGCGGGAAGCGCGGGCCGCTGACGCGGGGCATCGCCGAGCGACTCGTCTTCTCGAAGGTGCGCCGAGCCGTGGGGCTCGACCGCGCCCGCGTGCTGGCGACGTCGGCGGCGCCGATCGCGAAGGACACGCTGGAGTTCTTCCTCGCCCTCGGCATGCCGATCTGCGAGATCTACGGCATGAGCGAGTGCACCGGCCCGGCGACCGTGTCGAACCCGTCGCGCTACCGCACGGGCAAGGTGGGCTACTGCCTGCCGGGCGCGGAGCTGCGCATCGCCGACGACGGCGAGATCTGCATGCGGGGACGGCACGTCTTCACGGGCTACTTCAAGGATCCGATCGGGACGGCGGAGGCGATCGACGCGGACGGGTGGCTCCACTCCGGCGACATCGGCGTGCTCGACGCGGACGGGTTCCTGGCGATCACGGATCGCAAGAAGGAGCTGATCATCACGGCGGGGGGCGAGAACATCGCGCCGCAGTACGTGGAGGGCGTGCTGAAGAGCATCCCCGTGGTGAGCCAGGCGGTGGTGATCGGGGATCGGCAGCGCTACCTGAGCGTGCTCCTGACGCTCGATCCCTCGAAGGTGCCGGAGGTCGCGAAGGTGGCGGGGAGCCCGGCGCGCGACGTGGTGTCGGCGTCGCGGTGCGAGCGGTTCGTGGCGCACCTCGCGCGGGAGATCGAGACGGCGAACGCGCGGCTGGCGCGCGTCCAGACGGTGAAGCGGTTCGCGATCGTGCCGGGGGAGTTCACGGTGGAAGGCGGCGAGCTGACGCCGACGCTGAAGCTGCGGCGGAAGGTGATCGAGGAGAAGTACGCGGAGGTCATCGCGGGGTTGTACGGGGACGGGTAGCAGATCAGCCTTCGCACGTTCTCCGCACAAACCGCAACGACGAGAAGACATCATGCCCCGCAACCCGCTCCCCCGCCTCCGCAAGCTCTGCCTCGCCCTCCCCGAGGCCCACGAGGTCGAAGCGTGGGGCGAGCCGACCTTCCGCGTCCGCAACAAGATCTTCGCGATGTACGCGAGCGCGACGACGCACCACGGCGAGGGCCGTCCGGCGGTGTGGTGCAAGAACGTCTCGGTCGAGCAGGACCTGCTCATCCGCGCCTTCCCGAAGCGCTACTTCTCGCCGCCCTACGTCGGGCCGGGCGGCTGGGTCGGCGTCTGGCTGGACGGGGCGCCGGACTGGGAGACGCTGGCGGAGCTGCTGCGCGACGCCTGGCGCCTCGCCGCGCCCAAGCGGCTGCACGCCCTGCTCGACGTCGCGACACCGGCGCGGCGCGCCATGGGGTCGAAGCGCGGTGCCAAACGAGCGCGGCGCCCGGCGGTGAAGGAGCCGCCGCGCACGACGACGGGGAGGCGTCGGCCGCCGGCCCCGTAGGCATTTCTCCCACAGCACGCGTCAGGGGCACCCGACAGCGCGCGTCGCCCCTCCCGGCCACCTTCCGCGCGGCAGCCGTCGTTCCAGGACCACGTCGCGCGTGGATGCCACGCGGGGGGAGCCGATGCGTCGTCGCAGCTGGGCCGAGCCGTGGAAGATCAAGGTCGTCGAGCCGATCCGGATGCTGAGCCGCGTCGAGCGCGAGCACGCCGCTCGCCAGGCCGGCTACAACACCTTCCTCCTCCGGTCGGAGGACGTGTACATCGACCTCCTCACCGATTCCGGCAACAGCGCCATGTCGGACCGGCAGTGGGCGGGGATGATGCTCGGCGACGAGGCGTACGCGGGGTCGCGGAACTTCTACAACCTCGAGCGCGCCGTGCAGCGGTACTACGGCTATCCGCACCTCATCCCGACGCACCAGGGGCGCGGCGCCGAGCACATCGTCTCGAAGATCCTCATCACGCCGGGCGATCACATCCCCGGCAACATGTACTTCACGACGACGCGCCAGCACCAGGAGCTGGCCGGCGGCACCTTCCACGACGTCATCGTCGACGAGGCGCACGACCCGGCGTCGACGCACCCGTTCAAGGGGAACGTGGACCTGGACAAGCTGGACGCGCTCGTGCGCGAGGTCGGGGCGGAGCGCATCCCGTACATCTCGGTCGCCGCCACCGTCAACCTCGCCGGCGGCCAGCCGATCAGCCTCGCCAACCTCCGCGCGGTGCGCGCGTACACGCAGCAGCACGGCATCCGGCTCATCCTCGACGCCACGCGCGCGGTGGAGAACGCGTACTTCATCCAGCAGCGCGAGCCCGGGCACCGCGACCAGACCATCGCCGAGATCCTGCTCGAGATCTGCTCACTGACCGACGGCGCGACGATGTCGGCGAAGAAGGACAGCCTCGTCAACATCGGCGGGTGGATCGGGCTGCGCGATGCGTCGCTCGCCGACCGGGCGCGGAACCTCGTGGTGGTGTACGAGGGGCTGCACACGTACGGCGGGCTCGCCGGGCGCGACATGGAGGCGATGGCGATCGGGATCGAGGAGTCGGTGCAGGAGGACCACATCCGCGCGCGCATCGGGCAGGTGGAGTACCTCGGCCGCACGCTGATCGACGCCGGGGTGCCGATCGTGCACCCGATCGGCGGCCACGCGGTGTTCCTCGACGCGGCGGCGATCCTGCCGCACGTCCCGCGCGAGCAGTTCCCGGCGCAGGCGCTGGCCGCGGCGCTGTACGTGCAGAGCGGCGTGCGCGCGATGGAGCGGGGGGTCGTCTCGGCGGGGCGCGATCCGAAGACGGGGCAGAACCGCATCCCGAAGCTGGAGCTCGTCCGCCTGACGATTCCGCGGCGCGTCTACACGCAGGCGCACATGGACGTGACGGCGGAGAGCGTGATCGACGTCCACGAGCGGCGCGAGCGCGTGCGGGGGCTTCGCTTCACGTACGAGCCCGAGCTCCTGCGCTTCTTCCAGGCGCGCTTCGCGCCGGCGGTGGGGAGCGGGGTGTTCGAGGGGGCGGGGGAGAGGGTCGCGGAGAGCGCGGAGGAGTGAGATCAACGACCGGACGACGTGGTTGGTCATTGGTCGTTGGTCGTTGGCAAGCCGCTCGGGATGCTCTTCGTGGCGTCCCGAGCGGCCTGCCACTGACCAATTGCCAACGACCAGCATCGTAGCTCCCGGCCCCAGCCTTCGCGCGCCTGTCCCCCACCGTCTGGCGCGTCCCCGCCCTCCCCGCTACGATAGCCGCCTCTCTTCCCGTGAGGCGACTTTGGAGGGACGGTCAACTCGGACGGCGGGCGCGAAGCGATGGACGATGGGGCTCGCCACGCTCGCCGCCGCGATCTGCGCGTGCGCGTTCGGCACGACGCCGCTCCGCGCCCAGGCGCCGCCGACCAGGGCCGCGCCGGCGGCGCATGGCATGGTGCACGAGGACGCGTTCTTCTCCGACGCGCTCGGCGTGACGAAGCACCTCGTCGTCTACCTGCCGCCCTCGTATGGCGCGCAGCCGGGGCGGCGCTATCCGGTCGCGTACTACCTGCACGGGCTGTTCGGCTCGGAGACGGACTGGCTGTCCAAGGGCGGCATCGATGCGGTGGCCGACTCGCTGATCGCCGCGGGGATGCCCGAGCTGATCATCGTCATGCCGGACGGGGACGACGGCTGGTACACGACCTGGGAGCAGCAGGTCCCCCTCGCCACCTGCGCCGACACGCTGCACGTGGAGGCGCCGGAGCGCTACTGCGTCCGGCACGAGCGGTACGACGACTACGTCGCGCACGACGTCGTCGGCTGGGTGGACGCGCATTACCGGACGCTCGCCGACCGCGCGCACCGCGGGATCGGCGGGTTGAGCATGGGAGGCTACGGCGCGATCGCGCTCGCGCTGAAGCACCCGGACCTCTTCGCCGCCGCGGCGAGCCACTCCGGCGTGGTCTCGGCGCTGTACGTCGGCCCGCACCCCTTCGCCGCTCCGGCGCGCTACGCGACCACGATCGACACGCTCGCCGCGCTCAAGGCGTCGTTCCTCGACCGCATGAAGATGTTCTGGGGGACCGACGTCGCCGCCTGGCGCGCGAACGATCCGGCGGTGCTGGCCGAGCGGCTGACGCGGAGCGGCGGCCCGGTGCCGGCGCTGTACCTGGACTGCGGAAGCTCGGACGGCTTCGCGGACGAGAACCGGGCCTTCTCCTGGGAGCTCGACCGGCTCGGCATGGCGCACAGCTACCACGAGTACCCGGGGGCGCACACGTGGCGGTACTGGAGCACGCACGTGCCGCAGAGTTTGGGGTGGATGGGAGGGATCATCGGGAGGTGACTGCGGAGGCGAACGGCATTACGTACTGCGGAGTGCGAACGGCATCACGTACTGCGGACTGCGAACCTCAGGAACGAGCGCGCAGCACGCACTGCGCTGCGAAGTTCGCAGTACGCAATGCGCAGTGAGGTTCGCAGTACGCAGTACGCAGTGCGCAGTGCGCAGTACGCAGCCTCACACCACCAGCACCCCCGCCCCCCTCACCCTCCCCTCCCGCAGATCCCGCAGCGCCTCGTTCGTCCGTTCGAGGGGCCAGCTCTGCACCTCGGTGTGCACCGGGACCTTCGGGGCGAGGGCGAGGAATTCCTCCCCATCCTGGCGCGTGAGGTTGGCGACGGAGCGGACGACGCGCTCGCCCCAGAGGATGTCGTAGGGGAAGGCCGGGATGTCGCTCATGTGGATGCCGGCGCAGACCACGGTCCCGCCCTTCGCCACCGCGCGCAGGGCGGCGGGGACCAGCTCGCCGGCGGGAGCGAAGAGGATCGCAGCGTCGAGCGGCTCGGGGGGCGGCTGGTCGCTGCCGCCGACCCACTCCGCGCCTAACGATGCGGCGAATGCCTGGCCCGCCGCGTCGCCCGGGCGCGTGAAGCCGAACACGCGCTGGCCGCGCCAGCGCGCCACCTGCACGACGAGGTGCGCCGCCGCGCCGAAACCGTACAGGCCGAGCCGCTCCGCGTCGCCGGCGAGCCGCAGGGCGCGGTAGCCGATGAGCCCAGCGCAGAGGAGCGGCGCCGCCGCGAGGTCGGGGTAGCCCTCGGGGACGGCGAAGCAGAAGCGCTCGTCGGCCACGCAGAACTCGGCGTAGCCGCCGTCGATGTCGTAGCCGGTGAAGCGCGCCGCGTCGCACAGGTTCTCGCGTCCGCTGCGGCAGTACCGGCAGGTGCCGTCGGTCCAGCCGAGCCAGGGTACGCCCACGCGTGCGCCGGGCGCGAAGCGCTCCGCGCCCACGCCGCAGCCGACGACGCTCGCGACGATCTGATGGCCGGGGACGAGGGGGAGCTTCGGATGGGTCAGCTCGCCGTCGACGATGTGCAGGTCGGTGCGGCAGATGCCGCACGCGTGCACGCGCAGGAGCAGCTGGCCACGCCCGGGTTCCGGTCGAGGCAGGTCGCGAAGCTCCAGCGGCGCGCGCGCCTTCGTGAGGACCATCGCGCGCATCATGCGACCGCGTGCGCCGGGCACGAGACGAAGTCTGCCATGCGGAAATACTGTGCCTCGCCTGTGCGCACAGCAACCTGCCTCACCCGTACCGTCGGTGCCGGTCTTGCACCACCGGTGAACGAACGGAAGCTACAGCTGGGGAGGAGCAGGAGCATGGATTGGGACTGGCTACGCACTGGAGAGCGCGACACCGAATCGAGCACGAGGGCGCTGTCGAACGTGGCGCGGAACCACGCGAACGCACTGCGTTCGCCTGCCGACCTGGATCCGCTCATCGAGCGGATCGGCGACGCGCGCTTCGTGCTGCTCGGCGAGGCGTCGCACGGCACCTCGGAGTTCTACACCTGGCGCGCCGAGCTGTCGAAGCGGCTCATCTCGGAGAAGGGATTCTCGTTCATCGCCGTCGAGGGCGACTGGCCCGACTGCTATCGCGTGAACCGCTACGTCAAGGGGTTGCCCGACGCGGCGGAGAGCGCGTTCGACGCCGTGCACGCGTTCGAGCGCTGGCCGACGTGGATGTGGGCGAATCGCGAGATCGTGGAGCTCGCGCAGTGGATGCGCGAGTTCAACGACGGGCGGCCGCTCGATGCGCGCGTCGGCTTCTACGGCCTCGACGTCTACTCGCTGTGGGACTCGATGCACGCGGTCATCCAGTACCTCGAGGGGGTCGATCCGTCGTTCGCCGAGCAGGCGCGCCGGGCCTACGCGTGCTTCGAGCCCTACGGCGAGGATGCGCAGGAGTACGCGCGCGCGACGGTGCTCGTGCCCACGTCGTGCGAGGACGAGGCGGTCTCCGTGCTGCGTGACCTGCGCAGCCGGGGGCAGGAGTACGGTGAGGACGGCCGCGACGCGTTCTTCAACGCGGAGCAGAACGCGCTCGTCGCCAGGAACGCGGAGCTCTACTACCGCACCATGGTGCGCGGCGGCTCCGCCTCGTGGAACGTGCGCGACCATCACATGGTCGACACGCTCGACCGGCTCATGCGGCACCTCGGCCCGAAGGCGAAGGCGATCGTCTGGGAGCACAACACGCACATCGGCGACGCGCGCTTCACGGACATGGCCCGCTCGGGGATGGTGAACGTCGGGCAGCTCGTCAGGCAGGGGCACGAGCGCGAGGGCGTGGTGCTCGTCGGCTTCGGCACGCACCACGGCACCGTGATCGCCGGCGAGGAATGGGACGCGCCGATGGAGCGCATGACCGTGCCCGACGCGCGCACGGGGACGCTGGAGGACGTGCTGCACGGCGCCGGCATTGGCGACATGCTGCTGCTCTTCAACGGCACGCAGGACGGCGGGCTCCCCGGCTTCGACCAGGTGCTCGGCCACCGGGCGATCGGCGTCGTCTACGACCCGCGCTACGAGCGGTGGGGGAACTACGTGCCGACGATCGTGCCGCGGCGGTACGACGCTTTCCTGTTCGTCGACGAGACGCGCGCGGTCGACGCGCTGCACATGCCCGCCCTGGCGATCTCGGCGCCGGAGACGTACCCGACAGGGCAGTAACGAGAAGAGCAGGAGAACTGGGACGGCAACAAGTGGGGGAGTGCCGGCGTCGTTTGGCACATCGGACGTCGGGACTCCCCCGCTGATTCCTGCACTTACCACGTCCAGTTCACTGCCCTTCAGCTGCTCTTATTGAGCTTCCCGCGCGCGATGCCGTGGTCGTTCGTGACGCCGGGGCCCTCGCCGCCGGCGATGCCGCCGGACTCGCTGATGTCGCCGTCGCCGGTGCCCGCATGTTCGGTGAGCGGGGGATTGCGCCTCGGCCCATCGCTGAACTCGTCCTCGGCGCGCGGGCGCTCACGCGGGCCGGCGCTGTCGGCGCGCACCGGGTCGCTGACGCCGTTGATCGCGCCGTCGCGGATGGACGAGCCGCCGAGGATCGACAGCGCATCCTTCTCGACGGGCGTCACCGGGTCGTAGGCGCCGGAATCCTGGCTGCCCAGCCACTCGGATTTCCGGTTGCGGTCGTCGCGGTCGTCGTGCTGGTCGTGCTGGTCGTGCTGGTCGCGGTCTCTACGGTCGGCCATCGCATGCTCCTGGTGTGACGCGCGGCTCCAGGCCGCACTCGCTCCAGCGCCGAGGTGGCAACCCGTATGCCCGTCACTCGTACAGCCGCGCCAGGTCCGCTCCGGCGAGGTCGACGAAATAGCGCGCGAGCTCGCGCACGGTCTCCTCGAGGTACGCCTTGCCCTTCTCGGCGGTCGCGCGCGACGGATCGCCGACGCCCGTGTCGGCCGTAACCTCGCGCCACCGGCGCGGCGACCAGGCCCAGCCCTCGCGCAGCGCCGCGATGCGCCACGGGCGCGCGGCGCCGCTCCCCGCCTCCGACAGCGGCAGCACGAGCTCGGGCGCGATGTGCATCATCGCGCTCGTCTCCATCTCGCCGGCGTGATCGCCGAGATCGGTGAAGTAGCGCTTGGGGTCGATGATCTTGTACCAGTTGACCTGCGAGAGGAAGACGCGCGTGCGCGGCTGGAGCTCGCGGATCATCTGCCGGAAATCGTTGGCACCGTGGCCGTTCACGATGACCAGCTTGCGAATGCCCTGCTGGTCGAGCGACCCGACGACGTCGCGCAGGATGGAAGCCTGGGTGCTCGGGTCGAGGTTGATGCAGAGCTTGATGTCGAGCTGCGTGGTCTGCACGCCGAAGGGCACGGCGGGCAGGACGACGACGCGCGCGCCGTCGTCCCACGCGCGCCGTGCCGCCTCGGCGGCGACCCAGTCGGTCAGCACGACGTCGGTCGCGTATGGCAGGTGATAGTTGTGCGCCTCCGTCGCGCCCCACGGGAGCACCGCGACCTCGTAGGGAGTGGGATCGACGGTCTTCCAGGTGGTCTCGGCGAGGAGGTAGGGGCGCATGAGGGACGAGGGACGAGGGACGAGGGACGAGGGACGAGGGACGAGGGACGAGGGA
>CAMLIT010000035.1 GCA_946480295.1 uncultured Gemmatimonadota bacterium | reverse complement strand
CGCGGGCGCGGTGACGTCAGCGGACGGCATCGGACGCTTCCAGCAGCGGCTCGGTCCCGGTGCGCGGGCGCAGCACGGACCGGTACACCGTCATCACCTTCTGCGTGATCCGGTTCTCGTCGAGCTCGAGCACCGTCCGGCGGCCGGCGCATCGCGCGCCGCCCTGCAACACCCGCTCGAGCGCGGCGGAGAGGGACTCCGCGCGGCCGTCCTCGCACACGGCGCAGTGCTCGATGCCGCGCAGCCGCTGCGGCACGTCGCCCACGGGAACGGAGACGACGGGCAGGTCGCACGCGAGGGCCTCCTTCACGCAGTTGGGCGAGCCCTCCTGGTGCGACGTGTGAATGAGCGCGTCGCACGCGTTCATCATGTACGGCATGTCGGTGTGCGGCGTCCCCCAGGCCACCAGCAGGTCGGCGGGAGTGGTGCGACCGAGCAGCTCCACCGCGCGCTGCGCGAGCGGGAAGTTCTTGCGCGGTTCGGCGGGGTTCCCGACGAAGAGGACGAAGCGCTTGTCGAGCGGCAGCCCGAGATGGGCCCTCGCCTCGTCGCGCGGGATCAGTCGGAAGAGGCTGAAGTCGAGGCCTGAGGGGATCACCTCGGCGTCGACGCCCTTCGGGAGGGAGGCCTTCATGTGCTCGGAGACGACGATGGCGGCGTCGGCGCAGCGGGCGACGAGTCGGCACGCGGTCCTGAGAATCCGACCGGCGAAGGTGACGCCGCCGCCCTTGCCGATGATCCCCTGGACGTCGTCGCCACGGAAGGTGACGACGAGCGGCAGGCGCTTCGGGACGGCCAGCAGGCCGCTCATCCCGAACTGGGCGTGGACGAGGTCGTAGTCGTTATGCGCGATGCGGCGGCGAACGCGGAACCACGACTTCAGGTAGTTCCACGGGTTCTTGTTTCCCGTGAAGTGGAAGACGTCCACGTCCACGCCGGCAGCACGAAGGAAATCCGCCTGACGCTTGATGAAGTGGGTCGTCCGTGGCCGGCCGTCGGGGACGGGCCACTGGCTCGTGATCATCAGGACCTTCAACGCGGGCATCGTCATCGGTGAAGTCGTCTCAGTGGTTGGCGCCGACCGTCGCGGCGCGGGGCGCCGATGCGTCGGCCGGGCGCAAGCGGCCGCCCTGGATCGCTGGCGGCTCGGCCGGCGCCTCGGAACGCGTGGCACGCCGCACCGCTCGCTGGGCGGCCACCACGGGGATCAGGCACACGCGCCCGGCACCGGCCATGTCGCCGCGCGCGAGCCGCCGCGCGATCTGGCCCAGGTACAGCCGGCCGTTCACGCGCGCGACGGAGAAGCGGTAGCCGCCGTCGCGGAATTCCACGCGTCCCCAGCCCTCGAGCGCGAGGCCCTTCCGCGCCGCATCGGGGAGCAGGGCGAAACCGAACGCGTCGCGATGGATCTGCTCCACGTAGCTCAGGTAGCAGGAGAGCTCGAGATGGCCATGATGCCGTCGCGCGAGCGCGACGATCTCGTGCCAGTCGAGCGTCTCCCGCTGGATGGTGGCGATCGTGAACAGCACGTCGCCGAGCGGGATGCGCAGGCGCCCGGAGACGCGCTGCAGCCCCTGGAGCACGATCTGGTGCTCCGGGGGCGACGTGTAGAAGGTGGCCTCGCCGACGGGAACGGCGTGCCGTCCCTCGATCAGCACGGAGGGAAAGGCGCGGTACTCGCCGACGACGCCGAGCCGGCCATGCTGCACGTCGAGGGGCGACGGGCAGTCGCGGATGACGTAGGAGGCGGCGTGCGCGAGCCACTGGCCGAGGTCCCGGCGTGCCGTCGCGCGCCGCAGGCCGGCGGTGATGAGGTCGTCCACGTCGAGCGACGGCGGCAGGACCAGGAGGTCGACGTCGTCGCCCATGTCCGGATAGTCCTGGAACGCCTTCGGGAGCACGTACGGGATGTCGTGTTCGTCGCAGGCGCGGGTCACCTCGGCGACGCGTTGCAGCGTCTGGCGCACGCGCAGGCGCTCGGTGTAGACCGCCGCGGCGAAGCCGAGGGGCACCGGCACGCGCGATTCCGTGAGCCGCTCGGACGCGCGCAGCAGGACGTTGTTCGACCGGGCGAGGTCGGTGAGGAGGGGCCAGTCCACCTCGGCCAGGGCCTCGGGCGCCGAGCAGGTGCCGAGGAGGAGGCGCAGGAGCCACGACGCGTGCCATCGTTCGGCGGCGGCCTTCGCCGCGCGCGCCTCCCGCTCGCGCGTCGCCGCGAGCTGCCGCTCGACGTCCGCGTGAAAGAACTCCTCCACGGTCACCGGCTCCGTACCCAGCAATTCGTGCCATCGCATAGGAGACCCCCTCCCGTCCGCCGGCGCCGGCGGAGTGCTACCACGAGAGTGCGTGCTCGCGCATCCAGAGCTCCAGCGCGAGCACCATGAACACGCGTTGATACAGACCGCCCCGACTGATCGCGCCGCCGCTGCGCCCCTCCCGCGCGTCGGCGAACGCCTGGAGCCAGCGTCCCACCGTCGCGGCATTCAGCACCGGGCGCGTGCGCGCGTCGGCGCCGAGGAGCAGCTCGCGAAGCTGGTGGTGAAAGCCCTGCGGCAGCATGACGTCCAGCGGCACGGCGAAGCCGTGCTTCGGCTGCCTGACGACATCCTCGGGAAGCCAGCGGTCGGCGAGCGTGCGCAGGACCCGCTTCCCGGTGCGGCCGTCGGTCTTGAGGGCGTGCGGCAGCGAGAGCCCGAGCGCGACCACGGCCTCGTCGAGCATCGGGACGCGCACCTCGATGCTCGCGCGCATGCTCATCATGTCCACCTTCCGGAGCATGTCGGAGGGAAGGCTGATGGCGAACAGCGATTCGGTCAGGCGGCGCGACAGCTCCTCCGCGTCGCGCGCCACCGTGGGCTCCTGTCCCTCGTAGAGCCGCACCGCCGGACGGAGGCCATCGCGCGCGCCCGCGAGCACGAGCTCCTGCTTCTGGCCCTCCGAGAGGTAGTTGGAGAGGCCGGCGAGGAGGAGCGCGGAATCGCGGCGGCCCGCCTCGGCGAGCTTCGTGGCACGGCTGAGCTGCCGGCCGAACTCCCGCGTCCAGCGCACCGTCGTGCTGCCCGCCGTGGCCGAGAGCGCCCGTGCCCAACGAGGCAGCCGCATGAGCTGGACGAGGCGGTTGGTGCGCCAGAAGGAGGGATACCCGCCGAACGCCTCGTCGCCGCCGTCGCCCGAGAGCGTGCAGATGATCCCGCGGTCGCGGACGGCGCGCGAGACCCAGTACATCGGGACGAGGCTCATGTCCGCGAACGGCTGGTCGAAATGACGCAGCAGGTCGAGCACCGCGTCGTTCGTGAGCGCGTGGTCGGAGAGGTCGATCGTCTGGTGCTCGGTGCCGTAGTGGCGCGAGACGTCGAGCGCCGAGCGTGTCTCGTCGTAGCTCCGGTCGGGGAAGCGGACGTTGAAGGTCCGGCTGCCGGCGGCGCTCGTGCGGCTGTGCGCGGCGACGACGAGCGACGAATCGATCCCGCCGCTGAGGAGCGCGGCGACGGGGACGTCGGCGACAGCCTGGCGCCCGACGGCGTCGAGGAGCAGCTCGGCGGTGCGCTCGGCCGCGTCGATCATCGAGCCGGCGTAGGCGGCGCGCGCGGCGATGTCCGCGAACTGGACCATCTCCGCGGCGTGCCGGTCCACCCGCAGCGCGGTGCCCTTGGGGAGGGCGCTGACGTTGGCGAAGCCCGTCGCCGGCTCGGGGACGTAGCCGAGACCGAGGAAGTCGTAGCAGGCCTGGCGGTCGAGCGTCGGGCGGAAGCCGGGGAGCGCGACGATCGCCTTGATCTCGCTCGCCAGGACCCACTGCTCGTCGTGGCGCGCGAGGAAGAGCGGCTTCACGCCGAAGCGATCGCGCGCGGCGAGGATGCTCTGCCGGTCGCGATCGTAGATGACGAAGGCGAAGATCCCCCGCAGCTTCTCGAGCATGCCCAGGCCGTGCTGCTCGTAGAGATGGACCAGCACCTCGGTGTCGGACGTCCCGCGGAAGCGATGCCCCTGCTGCTCGAGACGCTGCCGCAGCTCACGATGGTTGTAGATCTCGCCGTTGAACACGATGAGGACGGAGCCGTCCTCGTTGGGCATCGGCTGCGCCCCGGTGGGCGAGAGGTCGATGAGGGCGAGCCGCCGGTGAACGAGCTCGCAGCGTTCGTCCACGTACCACCCGCCGGCATCGGGGCCGCGGTGAGTCAGCAGCGCGTCGGCCCGGGTGTGCCACTCCGGGCTGGCGGGAAGTCGAACGGGATGGAATCGGGCAGCGATGCCACACATTTCAGCGGCTCCTGGTCGGCGACGGTCGCCGGACGGTCAGTGGAGGCGGTCGAGCGCGGTTGTTTCACGCACGACGTGTGCACGGTGCCGGCGGACCGCAAACCCATGGTGCGCGGAGGGTTGGGCGCGCGGCGTCACGGTGCGGAGTGTGGGGCGCGCGCAACGCATTGGCGGCGTTGCGTCACACCCGCCGGCCAGGTGGACTCGCGGTGGTCAGCGCAAGGCGGACACGCCGCGCGATCGCCGCCGGCGCCTCGTGGTCGCTCGCGACCTGGAGCACCGTCGGGCCGGCGGGCAGATCGGCCAGCACCCGCGCGAAGGCGCGGCGGAAGGCGACGAGGAAGCCGAGGATCTCCTCGTCCCCGCCGTCCTTCACCGGATGCTCCTTGTCGCGCGTGCGGATGCGCCGCATGAGCAGGGAGTCGGGAGCGTCGAGGAGCACGACCAGGTCGAGCGCCGCCGACCAGTGGGCGAGCACGCCGCGGCGCCAGCGCTCGAAGCGCGCGCCGCCGACCGCCCGCGGGGCGAACACGTCGAACCAGGCGAGCGCGAAAAGGGGACCCTCGTCGATGACGAGCGCGCCGGGCCGGCCGGCGCGCGCACGATCGGTGTCCTCCGCCAGCGCCCGCAGCCGGACCGCGTGCTTGAGCGGCTCCATGCCGATGCGCGGCGTCTCCCGCAGGATGGCCATCAACTCGGTCATGGAGCGCAGCGCGCTCGTCGCGAGAACGCCGCGACGCTGGTTCCAGACGCTGCGGGCGGCGACGACGCCGTCGCCCTCACCGCACAGCTCCTCGAGCAGCGCGCTCTTTCCCGCTCCCGCGAGGCCGAGCAGCTCGATCACGCGTGCCGGCCGGGTGCCCGACGCGGCGGCGGGGCTCGACGTCGATGCGACGGTCATTGCCCGCTGCGCCGGAGGCGCATCGCCGTGCCGCGCCGCGTGCGGCGGTCGTCGCGCGAGTGAGCCGCGAGCTGGAGCGACACCACGTTGCGCAGCAGCGCCTGCGTGGCCGCGAGGTCGTCGTTGGCCACGTGCAGCGCCGACGGGACTCGGCGCGCGATCGCCTGGTACGCGGCCCACCGCTCGCGCAGGTACTCGATCGAGTACTCGCCCTTCCGGGCGAACGACACCTCCGGCGGCACGTCGAGGAAGACGGGCACCGTCGGCGTCGGCGTGAAGCGCTCGAGGAGGGCGACCCAGAACCAGCGGCCCGGGTCGGCCACGTCCACCAGGGTGTCGTAGAAGTAGCGGTCCATGATGAGGACGCGCCCGCGCAGGCGCTCGTGATACAGTCGGCACGCCCAGAACAGCGCGAGGTCGATGGGATAGAGGCAGCGACGGAGTGTCCTGCTCCATACGATCGCGTCACGAAGGCGCTGCAGCCCGGTGGCGCGTCGCGTGCCCGCCGGGCCGCTTGCCGGCCGTTCGCGCGCCTCGGCGACCTCGCCCCCGCGGCGGCGCGCGCGCGACCGTTCCTCCGCCTCGGCGCTGCGCGGCCCGCGCAGGCGATCGCGCAGCGCGCGAAGGACGGCATAGGTACCGACGTCGTCGTTCATGTGCCGCACGACGGCCGGCTGCCCGCGCTCCTCGCAGAACTGCCGCAGCGACGCGATCAGCGTGGACTTTCCCGCGCCATCCAGTCCGGACAGAGAGATCAACATCGGTTCAGGTCCCGCGGAGCGGTGCCCGCGTCGATCGCGTGGGCACGGGCGCCGCTGTCAGGGTCGGGTCGCGAGTGAAGTGCCCCCCGCCGCGACCGCCGCCTCCTCGCGCAGCGGCGCGCTCGGTACGGCGACCGCCGCCGGCGCCGCCCGGCGCCGGCGCGGAAGGCGCGCGGCGAGGAGCTGCAGCATCCAGACACCATCGCTGCCGAGGAAGAGCGTCGGCGCGACGCGGGCGAGCGCCACCCACAGCGCCACGGCGAGCGCGCTGACGGCGACGAGCACGATCAGCGATGGGAGGTGCAGCGCACGGAGGCCGACGGCGGCGAGCCACGTCGCCGGAAGCGAGGCGAGCGCGAGCAGCGCCGCCGGTGCATGCGCCTGGAGCAGGTCCCCCCACGACAGGTCCGTCACGGCGAGGCTCAGCTGCGCCATCAACAGGAAGTTGATCGTCACGGCGAGCAGCACGCCCCAGGAGACGCCGGTGATGTCCCAGTGCTGTCCGATGCCGGCGCCGGCGACGATGAGCGCCGCGTAGAGGGCGGTCCGCCACGCGCGGCGGTAGACGGCCCCCGTCGCGCGGGTGAGCGAATCGCTCATGCGATAGCTGGTGCGGAAGAGCATCCCGAGCGCGAGGACACGCAGCGGCGCGATCACGCCGGACCACTGCGGGCCGAGCATCAGCGCCACGATCTCGGGCGCCAGCACGACGACCACCGGTGTGGCCGGCAGCACGAGCAGCGCGATGAGCGCGATGCCGCGGCGGTACGCGGAGCCGAGGCGGCGCGCATCGTCCTGCACCTGCGCCATCGCGGGAAAGAGCACCGCGTCGAGGACGGTGCCGAAGACCGCGGCCGGCGCCGCCATCAACTGATAAGCGCGGCCGTACAGGCCGAGGGCGACGGCGCCGAGCAGGCGCGAGACGACGACGTTGTCGCCCTGCAGGGCGGCGTAGTTCGCGACCTGCGCGACGGTGAAGCCGCTCCCGAAGTAGAACAGCTCGCGGAACGCGCGCCACTCCCAGACGCGGCCGAGGCGCGGCCGCGTGTCCACCATCAGCAGCAGCGTCCGCAGCCCCGAGCGGGCGAGGGTCGCCGCGACGAGCGCCCACACGCCCCACCCGGCGCGCGCGAGGATGACGGCGACGGGACCGTACGCGATGGCGAGCGCGGCGACCTCGATGTTGGCGAGCCGCCGGAAGCGCAGCTCGCGCCGCATCAGCGACTCGGAGACGACGCCGAAGCCCTGGATGGGAAAGAGCCAGGCGAGTGCCTGGAGCACCGGCAGCGCCGCCGGCACGGCCATGAAGCGCGCGGCGACCGGCGAGAGGATCCATACGAGGGCGCCGAGCAGGAAGCCGAGCAGCGTCGACGCGGTGAACGCGGTCTCCAGGTGCCGGGGCTCGAGCTCGCGCCGCTGCACGAGCGCCGGTCCGAGGCCGAGCTGCGAGAAGATGTCGGACAGGCCGATCACCACGAGCGCGGCGGTGACGACGCCGAACTCCTCCGGCGTGAGCAGTCGCGCGAGAACCGCGAGCAGCACGATCTGAAGCAGTGTCGTCGCGCCCTTGCCCCAGCCGGTCCAGAGCAGCCCGCCGACGGTGCGACTCGTCAGGCCGGCGTTCGAGGTCCCGCGCTCCGACGCGCTCATCGGGCGAACCCCGGTACGAGGCCGCGGAACCAGGATGCCGCGGCGGCCGATCGGGCGCGACGCCGGTCATCCGCGGCGCGCGTGCCCACGGCGACGGCGTAGGCGAGCACCACCCAGAGCAGCTTGGAGGCGATCCAGTTGCCGCTCGAGTTGGCGACGAGGACGGCGGCCATGAGCGCGAGGGCCATCGCGCCATGGGGACCGTTGCGCGCCTGGAGGCAGGCGCGCAGGCCGAGGAGGACGCCCATGAAGAACGGGATCGCGCCGATGAGCCCCGTCGAGGTCAGCACCTCGAGCAGGAGGTTGTGCGTGTCCCGCCGGCGGCGGAGTTGCTCGGCGAGGCGGCCGCCGAGGACGTACTTGTTGTTGACCGGCCCCCATCCGAGCACCGGGTGCTCCTTGAACATCTGCCAGGCGGCGGGATAGATGCGCTCGCGTCCCGCCATCGTCCCGGTCTCGGCGGAATCCGCCAGGCGGCTGCGCATGACGGTGGAGCGATCGGCGACGACGCCGATGAAGCCGATCGCGAACACGGCGATGATGGTGTTCCGGGCGCGGGCGCGTGCGCCCTTCGCGCCGAGCAGGAAGACGCAGAGGCCGACGGTGAGCCCGAGCAGCCCGCCGCGCGATCCGGTCTGGATCATGGCGACACCGATCGCGGCGCACATCGGCCAGACGAGCAGGCGGGGGAAGGGCAGGGGCCGGCGCTTCGACGCGCCGAGGCCGACGAGGGCGATGATCCCGGCGCCGAGGATCATGGCGGCCATGTTCGCATTCTGGCCGAAGGAGGTGACGCGCTCGCCGCCGGTCCAGACGGCGTGAGCGGTGCGCCCGAGGCCGACGAGCTGCATGGCGGCGCGGGCGAAGCAGCCCACGCCTAACGAGAGAATGGTCGTGCGCGCGATCGGCTCGGACTGCATGACGTTGCTGCCGGCCCACAGCACCAGCCAGAGCTGCAGGAGCCACTCGAAGAAGCGCAGCGCCTCGCCGAGGTGGAAGGGATTCGACAGCGCCGACGCCAGGCAGAACACGTACAGGTAGAGGCCGAACCACACCGCGGCCCACGGCACGCGGCCATAGCAGCGCTTCGGCGCGAAGAGCGTCGCCAGGAGAAACACCGTCGCCGCCAGGGTCGGATTGTCCATGGGCAGCGCGTGCTTCGGCATCTCGAAGGGCAGCGAGAAGGCGAACAGGTAGAGCGACCAGCGCACGACGCCCGGGAATTCCCGGCTGTGGTCGGCAGGGGCCGCGACGGCGCCCGCCGCGGCGGCGGGCGCCGCGACGGGCGCGGGCGCGACGAGGCGCTGTCCGGCGGGAGCGAACAGCGGCGCTGCCGGGGTGCTCACAGGGCGCTCCAGATGGCCGCCTTGAGGTCGCGGAGCACCTCGGCGAGCGGCCGGTCGGCATCCACGACGCGCGCGCCGGTGTCCGACCAGTCCGTCTCCCAGACGATCGTCGTCCGCGCGCGCACGTAGTCCGGCGGCTCGGTGGTCTTCCGCCTGACCGCCACCTCCGGCTCCAGGCGCAGCACGAGCACGAGCTCGGGCGGGACCATGAGGTCGTAGTACTGCTGCTCGACGCGCGCGAGCGCGCGGTCGACGCGACTCGGATGGTCGCCGAGCACGCGCTGGATCTCCGGTCCGGCGAGCACCTGGGTCTGCGCGAGGGGATACCGCTCGCACACCGCGACGCCGCCGTCGTTCGTGAAGCGGCGGATCCGCCGCAGGAGGTGGTAGCGGTCGCGCGCGGTGCAGACGAAGCGGAGGTATTCGAGCGTTCGCGTCAGCGACGAGTCGCCCGTCGTGCGGCGCCCCGCCAGCCGGCCGATACCTCGCCAGAGAGAGTCGGTGCGCCGGCTCGCCTTGAGCACGCCGCCGACGAACAGGGTCGTCGGCGAGCGTGGCGGCAGGCCGAAGTGCGCTCGCGTCGTGCGGAACTCGGCGCCCAGCCAGTCGCGCAGCGCCCTGGCGCAGGTGGACTTGCCCGACCCGTCGCCGCCGGCGAGGGTGAGCATCATGCCGCCGTGGACGAAGCTCTTGGTGCCGCCGCCCGCGCGCGGCGCCACGGCGGCCACCGCGCGGCCGAGCGAACGGGTGCGGGCGTGCGAGGCCAGCCGGCGGTGCAGCTCGCGACGGAGGGAGAGCCGGAGCAGCCACGGCTCGCCAGCGCGCAACGACGCGCCGCACGACTGGAGAAACGACAGATCCACGTCGGGCAGGTAACACGCGAGCACGCGCGACGCGGTTCCGGTGTCCCACTGCCCGTCCAGCTCCGCGAGCACGGACTGCGCCTCCGCCAGCCAGCGGGGTCGCGCCGTGCCCAGCGCGTGGTGCGGCGCGATGCGGAGCATCGTGCGGAGCACGGTGACGATGAAGTCGTGCTCGGGCGCGGGCACCGCGAACAGCTCCTGGCGCGTGGCGGAGTCGAGGAGCGACTGCTCCAGCGGGAGGTGGTACTCGCGCCGCCACGGCGAGCCGATCGTCAGGTGGTGATACACGTGCAGATGGACGAGCCCCTCGATCCCGGGATCCCAGCCGAAGTAGCTCACGACTCCGGGGGTGTGCTGCGCGTCAGGCGTCGCCGCCGCCTTGAATCCAAGGTCGGCGACGATCGCCTCGAAGGCCGCCGAGTGCTCGCGCGCGACGAGGAGGTCGATGTCGCCCTCGCCGGCGAGCCAGCGCGCCCGCTTGCGGTGTCCCTTCCACTGGCAGTGCCGAACGCCCGCCGCCGAGAGCGCATCGGCGAGGCGGCGCACGAGAGCCGATTCGGGCGTCGCGACGGCCGGTGCGGCCGCCGCTCCCACCGCCTCGTCGAGCGGGAGGTCGGCGGCCGCGGTCGTGGTCAGTGGCATGTGCTGCAGCCTCCGTCGGAGATAGGCGCTCGTCCTGCGCGCCGGCTCACGGGAGCAGCGACCGGCACGCCGTCAGGCCCGCCTCGCCGGCGAGCACTCCCGTCACGATGATCCCCTTCTCCCGGGCCGAGCCAGAGGTCCAGTCGAGGAGGTACTGCGTCCAGGCCGTGCCGAGCGCGGAATCACCGGACGACAAGGTCGAGACGGTCTCCGGCCCGCCGTTGATGCTCTGGCCGATGTACGCGACCGGTACGCCGTTGACGAGCTTCACGACGGCGCGGAGCTCGACGATGTCGCCGACCTGCGGCATCGGGCCGGAGAAGCCGGCCGTGGTCCCGTTGCCCGAAGGATCGGCGTACTTCACGCGATATGGTTTGGTGACGAACCCGCTGATGATCATGCGCGGATTCTCGGTGCTCAGGCGCGAGCCGATCTGGATGAAGGTGCCCGACTCGTACGCGGCGCCCAGCTCGACGAACTTCGCGTACAGCGTGAGCGGCTGCGGGTCGAAGGTGATCGGGGCGTGGAACTGGTCGAGGTGGCGCGTATACGTCGACCCCACCGTCTGGATGTAGCTCGTGGCGTTGGGCTCGTTCTCGATGTCGAAGCCGACGACGGAGAAGCCCTTGCCGCTCTGCGTGGCCGCGCGGGCGATCCCGTTGTTGGCGCTCGCGCCGACGCTCGTGTACGTGCCGCTCACGCGATAGAGCGGCCCGGCGATGTTCACGACGCGCAGGTTCGCCGCGACGATGGTGTTGTCGACGACGAGGCTGAAGTCGCCGGTGCTCGCGGTCGCGCCGACCACCGGCGCCGAGCCGTCGTCCATGATCACGTAGGCGCTGATCGAGTACTGCGTGGCCGACTGGATGGTCACCGGCGGATAGCAGTAATCGGCCTGGGCGGCCGCGGCGAAGTGCAGCCCCTGCGGATTCGCGAAGCCCCACGCGGCGAAGGCGTTGCTCGTGCCGTCCGCCACGCCCGCCGTACAACCCGATCCCGCCTGGGCGCGCGTCGGCTCGGAGCGCGGATACCGGTTCGTGCTCTGTCCCTCGAGCAGCACGACCTGCCGCAGCACGCCGTCGTTCGAGCGGACGAAGGCGTCGTCGCGGATCTCGCTCGATCCGGCCATCCGCAGCACGCCGTTCGCGTCGTGATACCACGCGTACGTGGTGCGCCCCGTGGTCGTGAAGCCGTACTCCGAATCGCCGACGTGATAGGCGAAGAGGACGCTGCTCTGCGAGATCGTCGCCGTCGTCGTCGCCGTGTCGGCGAGGCCGGACGGATCGGTGACCGTGAGCGTCACGGTGTAGGTCGACGCCTGGGCGTAGGTGTGCGTCGGCTTCGCCCCCGTCGCCGTCGTGCCGTCGCCGAAATCCCACGCGTAGCTCAGCGCGTCGCCGTCCGGATCGCTGGAGCCGCTGCCGTCGAACTGCAGCGAGATGCCGGTCAATCCGGTGTACGGACCGCCGGCGTTGGCCACCGGTGCCGCATCCGTTGCTGGCGGCGCGCCGTGACACCTCGTCGTGCCCGTGTCGGAGAAGGTCGCGCCCTCCTGCGGGACGAACTGCCAGTGATAGCTGCCGTCGCCGAGGGTCAGGGCGAGCACGCCAAACGAGCCGCGGTACCGCACCTCGCTCGTCGGCCACGGCGTGCCGAACGCGCTCCCCAGGTCGTAGCCGCCCGTGCCGACGACGAACTCGCGGATGCCATACACCGAATCCGCGACCCCGTCCGGCGTCTGCGGCGCGAAGCGCTCGTAGTTGCGGATATGGCCGTTGAGGATCACCTCCGCCCCGTACTGGTACAGCGCGTCCCACAGCGGCTTCATCGTCGCGTGGTAGTTGGAGGTGTTGCCCGAGTAGAACAGGGGGTGGTGCCAGTAGGCGAGCGTGCACTGGCTGGTGTTCGCCGCCAGATCGGCGCGCAGCCACTTGTTCATCGCCGAGCTGGTGTCCTTGGCCTTGGTGCTGTTGAGGACGATGATGTGCCAGGTGCCCAGGTCGTAGCTGTAGTAGCCCAGCGACGGGTCGCCCGCAGAGGCGCCGAAGTAGCCGAAGTACCCCGGGGCGCCGCTCGTCGAGTATTCCACGTCGCCTGGCGCGGGGCGCGTGCGCGACTTCTGCCTGCCCCAGGTGGGATCGTAGCAGTTCGCGTACGCGCTGTCCGAGCCGTCCGGATACGCGTTGTCGCCGAAGGTGACGACGGTGCCGCTGATCGTGTCGAGCAGCGCCGCCGTGGTCTCGTCACCGGTGCCGTCGCAGCGGGCGATCTGCCCCGCCCCGACGAGGATCGGCGCCGTCGGGTCGATCGTCCTGGTGATGGTCGTGCGTGGCGCCGATGTCCTCGGCTCCGTCGAATGGTCCGACTCGGTGCAACTGCCGACTACCACTGCCAGCCCTGCGGTGATACTCCAGCAGAACATGCGGAGTCGATGCGACGGCATGGACGAGTCCTCCGGAACGAATTGGTGGAATCTTCAGAGACGCGCTGCCAGCTCGACCTGCGACGACGACCTGCGGTCTTCCACCCGTCGATACCGTCCGGACGACCCGTGGGAATGCCCATGTAGATGTCCACGTGCGCCTCGACCAGCATCGGCGGAGGTGAGTGCTCCTTCCGTCCTGCACGCGAGCAGCGCGCACCGGCGACCTCGGGTCGGCCCACCGGCCGGCGGCGACACGTCGGAGGCGGCTCGCACTTCCTCATGGCGCGAGCTGCCGGCACTCGCCCATGCTCCGCTCACCCGCCCACACGCTCGTGCTGATGATCCCCTTCTCCCGCGCGGCACCCGCCGTCCAGTCGAGCAGGTACTCGGGCCATGCGGTGCCGAGCGACAGGTCGCCGGAGGAGGTGGGCGAGACCGCCTCCGCGCCCCCGTTGACGCTCTCGCCGATGTAGGCGGCGGGCACGCCGTTCACGAGCTTCACCACGCCGCGGAGCTCGACGACGTCGCCGATCCTGGGCATCGGGCTCGCGAAGCCGACCGTGCTCCCGTTGCCAGACGGATCGGCGTACTTCGCGCGATAGGGACTCGTCCTGTTGCCGATCAGGATCATCCGCGGGTTCTGCGTGCTGAGGCGCGAGCCGATCTGGATGAAGGTGCCCGTTTCGTACGCCGCCCCCAGCTCGACGAACTTCGCGCAGAGCGTCAGGACCTGCGGGTTGAAGGTGACCGGCGCATGGAACTGGTCGACGTCGCGCGAGTACGGCGCGCCGGCGGTCTGGATGTAGGTCGTGGCGTTCGCCTGGTTCTCCAGGTCGAAGCCGACGACGGAGAAGCCCTTGCCGCTCTGCGTGGCCGCGCGGGCGATCCCGTTGTTGGCGCTCGCGCCGACGCTCGTGTACGTGCCGCTCACGCGATAGAGCGGCCCGGCGATGTTCACGACGCGCAGGTTCGCCGCGACGATGGTGTTGTCGACGACGAGGCTGAAGTCGCCGGTGCTCGCCGTCGCGCCGACCACCGGCGCCGAGCCGTCGTCCATGATGACGTAGGCGCTGATCGAGTACTGCGTGCCGGTCGCGATCGTGGCGGCGGGATACGCGGCGTCGGCCTGGGCGGCCGCGGCGAAGTGCAGCCCCTGCGCATTCGCGAAGCCCCACGCGCCAAACGCGCCGGCCGTGCCGTCGGTGACACCGCTCGAGATGCCGGCGCCCATCTGCGCCGCGCTCGGCTCGGACTGCGTGAAGAGGTTGGTGCTCAGCCCTTCGACGAGCACGGTCTGCCGCAGCACGCCGTCGGTGCCGCGGACGTAGGCGTTGTCGCGGACCACGCCCGACGCGGCCATGCGCAGGACGCCGCTCGCGTCGTGGTACCACGCGTTGCTGCGGCGGCCCGTCGTGCCGAAGCCGGTCTCGGCGTCGCCGACGCGATACGAGAACATCACCGGGGAGCTCAGCACCGTCACGACCTCGTCGTCGGAGCCGCTCGCGCCATAGGCGTCGGTGACCGTCACGTGGACGGTGTAGGTGCCGGGCGCCGCGTAGCCGTGCGTGCTGACGATCGGCCCGGGCTGCGTGCTCTGCGAGCCGCCGGCGATCGGAGAACCGTCGCCCCAGTTGATGTCGTAGCGCCAGGGACCGTCGCTCGTGCCGGGATCGGAGAAGGTGGCCGCGAGCTGCTTGGCGCCGCCGACGATCACCGTCGTGTCGAGACCCGCGTTCACGACCGGCGCGGCGTTGGCGATCGTCGCCAGCGTCTGCGCCGGCTGGCTGACGGCGCCGGAGGCGTCGGTCACCAGGAGCGCCACCGTGTAGCTGCCGATCTTCGCGTACGCATGGCTCGGGCGGACGCCGGTGCCGTGGGGCGAGCCGTCGCCGAAGTTCCAGTCGTAGGTCAGCGTGCTGCCGGTGGGCGAGCTGGATCCGCTGCCATCGAAGAGCACCGCCTGCCCTTCGGTCCCACTGTACGGTCCTCCCGCCGATGCGGTGGGCAGCGTCTGCGGCACGCCGACGGCGAGGACGAGCGTGGCCGTATCCGCCCCGCCGCCATTGTCCGTGAGCCGGAGGCTCACGGTGTAGGTGCCCTTCGCCGCGTAGGTGTGCGTGCCGGTCGCCGTGCCGGAGCCGCCGGTCTCGGTGACGGTGCCCGTGCTGCTCTTGCCGTCGCCCCAGGTGAAGGTCGCCGAGTGCGTGTCCTTCGTGCCGGGGTCGGTGAACGAGGCCTTCACGGTCAGCGCGGTCCCGGGCACCGGCGACGTCGGGCCGGTGATGGAGGTGACGACCGGCGACGCGTTCGCGATCGTGGCGGTCGTCTGGGCGGCGGCGCTCTTCGCGCCGTAGGCGTCGGTGACGACCAGCTTCACGGTGTACTTCGCGTTATTGGCGTACGTGTGCGCCGGCGCCACGCCGGTGTCGTGCGGCGTGCCGTCGCCGAAGTCCCAGTCGTACTTGAGGGCGTCGGCATCCGGGTCGCTCGACGCGGCGCCGCTGTAGGCGACGGGCGTGCCCTCGACCCCGGTGTACGGCCCGCCGGCGTTCGCCGTGGGCGGATGGTTCTGCGCGCCGACGACCACCGCGGTCTTCACGGTGTCCGCGCCGCCGTTGTTGTCCACGACGCGCAGGCTGACGGTGTAGGTGCCCGCCGCCGCGTAGGTGTGCGACGCCGACGCCGTGCCGGAGCCGTTCGACTCCGTGATCGTCGCGCTGTTCGAGCCACCGTCGCCCCAGGTGAAGGTGCCGGTGTGCTTGTCGAGGATGCCGGGATCGGTGAAGGTCGTGCTGAACGTGGCGGCGGCCTTGGCCCGCGGGGCGGGCGCGGGCGTCGGGAGCGGCGCGATCACGGGCGCGGCGTTGGCGATGGTCGCGCTGGTCTGCGAGGTCGTGCTCCTGGCGCCGGCGAGATCGGTCACGACCAGGCCCACCGTGTAGGTCTTGTTGTCCGCGTACGCGTGCGTCGGGTTCACGCCCGTGCCGGTGGTCCCGTCGCCGAAGGTCCAGGCGTAGGTCAGCACGTCGCCATCGGCATCGCTCGACGCGCTGCCGTCGAACTGCACCACCGACCCCTCCACGCCGGTGTACGGCCCGCCCACCTTCGCGACCGGCGGGTGGTTCATGGTCGGCGGCGCGCCGTGGCAGGCGGTCGTCCCGGAATCGGCGAACGTCGCGCCCGCCTGCGCCACGAACTGCCAGTGATAGCTGCCGTCGCTCAGCGTCACGGCGAGCACGCCGAAGGCGCTGCGGTCGCGCACCTCGCTCGTCGGCAGCGGCGTGCCGAAGGCGCTCCCCAGGTCGTAGCCGCCGGTGCCGACGATGAACTCGCGAATGCCGCGCACGCTGTCCGCGACGCCGTCGGGCGTCTGCGGCGCGAACCGCTCGTAGTTCCGGTTGTGGGCGTTGAGCACCACGTCCGCCCCGTACTGGTACAGCGCGTCCCAGAGCGGCTTGATCGTCGCGCGGTTGCTGCCGGTCACGCCGGACCAGAACAGCGGGTGGTGCCAGTAGGCGAGCGTGCAGCTCTTGCTGTTGGCCGCGAGATCGGCGCGCAGCCAGGTGTTCTGCGCCGATCCGGTATCCTTGGCAATGGCGCTGTTGAGGACGATGACGTGCCACGCGCCGAGGTCGTAGCTGTAGTAGCCCTTCGTCGGATCGCCCGCGGCGGCGCCGAAGTAGCCGTAGTAGCCCGGCGCGCCGCTCGTGGAGTACTCCACGTCCCCCGGGGCGGGGCGGGTGCGCGCCTTCTGGCGCCCCCAGGTGGGATCGTAGCAGTTGGTGAAGTCGCTGGCGGCGCCGCCGGGATATGCGTCGTCCCCGAGGGTGATGACCGTGCCGCTCATCGTGTCGAGGATCGCGGCCGTGGCCTCGTCACCCGTGCCGTCGCAGCGGGCGATCTCGCCGGCGCCGACGAGGATCGGCGCCGAGGCATCGATCGACAGCGACGGCACGCGGGGCGCACTCGCGGTGGGCACGGTGATCCGATCGGGCCGGCCGCAGCTGGCCACGATGACGACGAGAGCCGTCGCCATCGACACGGCGATGGCGTACACCCGGCGTGTGAACATCGTTCTATCTCCTGGGATCACCGCGACGCGGCGCGCGGCCAGAGACCCGGTGCCCCGTCGAGCTGCGTGAGTGTGTTCCCGGCCACCCCGTCCTCGCGCGCCGGCGCACCAGCCGTCGCGAGGCCCGCCGAGAGCACCAGCTTCGCCTCGGCCAGCTCCGGCGGAGGCGCAAAGTCGCGGCGTCCCAGCATGCTGCCCACGATCACGTACACGGTCCGGACGATCACGGCGCAGTCGTACCCGACCGACATGCGCCGGAGATAGACGAGGTCCAGCGCGATCTTCATCGGGAGCAGGTGCTCGACGTAATCGCGCTCCGTGCCGTCCACCCCGAGCCCCTGCTCGCCGTGGGTGTAGCTGTAGATGCTTCCCGGCGAGGTCAGGCCCGGCCGGGCGGCGAGGGTGGCGTGGTGGACGGGCGTGTAGTGCTCGGCCACGATCGCCGGATGCTCCGGGCGCGGGCCGACGATGGACATGTCGCCGCGCAGCACGTTCACGAGCTGCGGCAGCTCGTCGATCTTGCACTGCCGCAGCAGGAAGCCGAACGGGAAGACGCGCGGGTCGCGCCACGCCGTGATCGCGCTGCCTGACGAGCCGACGTGCATCGTGCGGAGCTTGTACATCGTGAACGCCGCGCCGCCCCGGCCGACGCGCTTCGAGCAGAAGAGCACGGGCCCCGGGCTGGAGAGCCGGATGCCGATCGCGGCGACGAGGAGGATCGGCGCGGCGAGGGCCAGGGCGATGCTGGCGAGAACGAGGTCGAAGGCGCGCTTCATGTCGGTCGTCCGGTCGATCGTCGGGTGCGGGCGGACCACCGTCCGCACCGCCGGGTCAGGTGCGGGCAGCGGGGACATAGGCCTCGTAGTACTTGGCGGTGGGCGGCGCGTGCTCGCGCGGGTCGTTGAGGATCGCGCCGAGCATGTTGGCGCCGACGGACGCCAGCTGGTGGACGGCCCGCCGCGCCTCGTCGCGGTCGGTCTCGCCGGCGCGCACGACGACGAGCACGCCGTCGGCGAGCGCGGCGAGGAGCGACGCGTCGGCGAAGGCGAGCACCGGCGCCGTGTCGAGGATGACGAGGTCGAAGTCCGCGCTGAGCTGGCGGAGGGTGATGGCGACTGTGGTGCTGCGGCGGTTCTCCGCCGCGCGCGGCTCGGTGCTGCCGGCGGGGAGCACCGACAGGTTGGGCACGGAGGTCGGGCGGATGGCGTCGGCCGCGCTGGCCGTGCCGCAGAGCACGTCCGACATCCCCGGACCGTGCGGGAGGTCGAAGAAGGAATGGATGCGCGGGCGCCGGAAGTCGCAGTCCACGAGGAGCACGCGCATCCCCTCGCGCGCCGACGTGCTGGCGAGGTTGATGGCGGTGAGCGTCTTCCCCTCGCCTGGCACGGCGCTGGTGACGACGAGGCTGCGCACCATGGTGCCGCGCGCGGAGAAGAGGAGGTTCGTCCGCAGGATGCGGTACGCCTCGGCCGCCTGGCCGATCGCGGTGGGGACGTGGTCCCCCGCGGCGAGGGCGCGCCGGGCGCGGCGCGTGGCGCCGTTGCGCAGCGACGGGATGCTCGCCAGCCCCGGGATCCGGAGCACGCGCTCCAGCTCGTCGTTCCGCCGGATGGAGGTGTTGCGCACCTCGCGAATGGCGGCGGCGCCGAAGCCCAGCATCAGGCCGAGCATGAGCCCGAGCGCCAGCTTCACGATCGCCAGCCGCGGGACGGGCTTGTAGGGCAGGGTGGGGAGGTCCACGATCTGCGCGGAGCCCACCTCCACCGCTTCGGCCATCCGCGCCTTCTCGTAGTCCACGCGCAGCTCGTCGCCCATGCGCTGCATCGTCTCGACCTTCTCCTGGAGGCGCATCTCCTCCGCCTCGGTGGCGGGGAGCGAGTGCACGGCGGCGATGCTGCGCGCGCGCAGCGAGTCGAGGGCCACGCCGCGGGCGCGCATGGCCTCGAGCTGGCTGCGTACGGCGGCGATGAGCTGCGACTGGCTCGACGCGATCAGCTCCTTGAGCCGCACGACCTGTGGATCGAGGGGGGAGCTGCGCCACACGCCGGTGGTCAGCGAGTCGTAGGAATCCTGGTAGCGCGCGAGCGTCGCGTAGAGCTGGCTCACGACGGGGTTGGTCCCGATCTGCGGGTTCGCGACGATGGCGTGGATGGCGTCGGTCCGATCCGCCGTCGGCGTCGCCGCGAGGTTGTCGAGCAGCGCCTGGTACATGCTGCGCTCGGCCTCCAGCTCCTCGCGCCGCGTGTCCAGCGCGCCGACGTCGCGCTGCTGGTCCATCAGCTTGTCGCGCGCGCTGTAGAGCTGCGCGCGCTGTCGGAAGGTGGTCAGCGCGAGCTGCGCGTCGCTGAGCATGGCGTCGGTCTGGCGCAGCTGCTCCTCGAGGAACATCCGCCGGAGCCGCGACTGCTGCTGCGCGGCGTCGGCGCTGATGCGCTGGTAGGTCGTGACGACGGCGTCGACGACGCGCTGCGCGATCGCCGGGCGGCGGGCCGTGAAGGCCAGGTCGACGACGTTGGTCTGGGCGCGCTGGTAGGTGCTGAGCCGCTTCAGGACCTCGTCGATCGCCTCCTCGCGCGAGGTGACGAGCCACACCAGCTCGTCCGCCTCCGGGCGCGCCGCGATGGTCAACGCGACGCCGCCGATGCGCAGCGGGCGCCCGTAGATCCCCTTCACCGTCTGCCGCCGCGCGTTCGTCACCGTGATGCCGCGCGCGCCGAAGGTCAGGGCGAGGGTATCCTCCGGCTGGTCGGGGGCGACGGTGACGTCGGTGAGCAGGTTGGCGTCGAAGTGCGTGAAGTCGGGCACGAGGCGGAGGCCGACGGAGTCGACGACCGTGCCGACGACCGTGCGACTGCGCAGGAGCTCGATCTCCGACAGGAGGGGGCTGGCGATGCGTTCGGCCGGGAAGTCCTCGAGACCGGGATCCTCGATGCCGTTGGTGATGGCGCGCCGCGTGTCGCTGATCTGGAGGACGGCGTCCGCGCGATAGACCGGCGGCTCCGTCCACACATAGAGGAAGGCCGCGGCGCCGCCGAGCAGCGTCAACGCGGCGATGAGGACGAGGTGCTGGCGCACCATCGCCACGAACGCCGCCATCGAGAAGCCGCCCACCGCGGCGTCCGCGCCCGGAAGGACAGTCCCGGTCGGGGGCAGCGCGCCGGCCGCGGGTTGCCAGGGCACGAGCGCTTCCCCGTGTGTATGCTCGGTCACGGACCTAGTGTGGGTAGCGGCGGAGGACGATGTTGAGGATGGCCGCCGTCGCGCCGGCGAGGGTGATGCCCGGCGCGATGTAGTCGTGGAAGACCGAGCCCGCCTTCTCGACGATGAGCTGGTCGTGCGAGTGCACGAGCAGCTGCGCGTTCCCCGTCTCCGGCTGGCGCAGGTCGATCACGGTGAGCCGCCCATCGCGGATGAGCTGCACGCGATCGTCGCGGCCGTCGGCGTTGGGGCCGCCGGCGAGGGCGATCGCCTGCGCGATCGAGGTCTCCGGCGGGAGCGAATACAGGTTCGGCTTGGAGACGTAGCCCGCCACCTCGACGCTGAGGAGCGGCTCGGCGACGTACTGCGGCGACGCCTCGAAGCGCGTGAGGAACTGCTCGAGGTTGCGCTCGACCTGGCCGAAGGGGATGCCCGCGACGGGGAGCACGCGATAGAGCGGATGCGTGAGGTGCCCGTCGGGGGAGATGGTGAACTCGCCACTGAGCTCGGGGCGGCGCCAGACGGTGAGGCGCACCGCGTCGCCCGGCCGGAGGACCACGCCGCCGTCATCGGCCGCGGTTGGCGCCTGCGCGACCGCCGCGAGCGGGGCGAGGCAGGTGAGGACCGAGAGCAGCACACGGGGCAGGCGCTTCATACGACCTCGGACGGGCTTCCGTCGTCAGGACACGGATCTGTTGGCGCGCATGCGCCTCGCCCGGGTGGCCGGAAGGCAAGGCCGGGCCGTCAATGGACCCACCGGCTTCTCAGATCGCGTGCCCGCTTCCGCATCGTCTGCGGCGGCGCGCGACACCCGATGCTGCGCCGGCAAGTACAAGCGCCGCTTGCACTTTCTCGTTCGGCACGCGCGCACGCTCCGGCGGCCGCCAACCCCTGTGTGGCGTTCGTGCAGCACCGATCGCGTCGCTGTTGCGGCAGTCGCGGCCCGATTGGGTGGCCAGTCAATTCCGCAAGCGCCGGGTGACGATCCGCCGACGATGCCGCCGGAGGGCGCGGCGCCCGCGGCGCTAGCCTGACGAGAGGATCCGGGAGTCGCCTGACGCGAGCGTCGGTACGGCGGCCTCCGCGCGGAGGAGCCCCTGCTGGCGACACATGTCGGCGAAGCGGCCGTGCTGCCGCAGCAGCTCACTCCACGGGCCGCGCTCGACGATGCGGCCGTGCTCGAGGACGTGGATGACGTCCGCATCGCGCGCGAGCGAGAGCCGGTGCGTGATGACGAGCAGGGTCACGCGACCGCGCATCCCCGCCAGCGCATCCCTGATCGCGCGCTCCTGACGCGCATCCACCCCGCTCGTCGCCTCGTCGAGGACGAGCAGCGCGGGGCGGCGCAGGAGCGCGCGGGCGAGGGCGATGCGCTGCCGCTCGCCGCTGGAGAGCAGCGAGCCGCGATCGCCGACGGGCGAATCCAGCCCCTCGGGCAGGGCGCGCACGACCTGCTCCGCGGCGGCGCAGCGGAGCGCCTCCCAGAGCGCGGCGTCGTCGATGTCCGGGTCGGCGGATCCCCACCGCAGGTTCGCTCGCACGGTGTCGCTGAAGAGGAAGGGCTCCTGGCCAACGTACGCGACGCGCGAGCGCCAGGCGGCGAGCCGCGACGCGTCGAGCGCGACGTCGTCGACGTACACGCGGCCGGAGTCCGGCTCGAGGAGGCCCATCGCGATGTCGGCGAGCGTGCTCTTGCCCGCGCCGGAGGCGCCCACCAGCGCCGCGACGCCGCCGGCCGGAAGGACGAGGTCGATGCCGGCGAGGACGGCCGACGCTTCGTCGTCGCGATACCGGAACGTGACGCGGCGGAGCGCGATCGCCGTGCGCAGCGCGGGTATCTCCGTCACGGGCATGGGCTCCCGCTCCGCCTCCCAGCGCTCGATCAGGCGGATCACCGCCTCGAACGAGGGCAGGAGGAGATCGATGCTCTGCAGCGTTCCCTGCAGCCCGGAGAGCTGCGGGACGAGGCGCGCGACGAGGAAGAGCAGGAGAATGAGCCCCGCCGGGGCGATCGCGAAGCGGGCGACGGCCACACGGCGACGGTGAGGAGCAGCGCGGACCCGACCTCGAACGCGGCGCGCGCATCGACGTAGGTGCGGGCGGCATCGAGGTTGGCCGTCGCCACATCCACCGTCGCCGTGCGGAATCGGCGCGCGGCGCGCTCCTCGGCGCCGTGGGTCCTGATCGTGCGCAGCGCGGCCACGTGCTCCTGCGCCATCGCGAACAGGTCGGCGGTCGCCGCGTTGACGCGCTCGCCGGCGGCGCGCGACCGGCGCCGCACGCCGCGCAAGAGCGCGAGCAGGAGAGCGCCCGCGGCGAGCGCGGCGACGGTCATCGTCGGCGAGAGCTGGAGCGCGATGACGACGTAGACCGCGGCCGTGGCGCCCTGGGTGGCGAGGAGGAGCAGCTCGTAGGCGAGCCCGCCGATGTGCTCGAGCTGGGAGGTGAGCGCGTAGCGCAGCTCCGCCGGGTCGCTGCGCACGACGTGGCGCCAGCGCGCGTGGGCGCCGGCTTCGTGCAGCCGCATGCGGAGTCGCACGAGCAGCTCCTCCTGCAGCGCGGCCGTGGAGAGCGCCGCGGCGCGCTGGAGCAGCACCCGCGCCGTCACCGCGCCGGCGTAGACGGCGAGCACCACGGGGAGCGTGGACGGAATGCCGGCGACCCGGAACGCGCTCGTGATCGCACGCTGGAGCTGTCCCGTGGCGCCGGAGTCCACGCCCACGCCGACCAGCGCGAGCAGCGGAAGGAGGAGCAGGACGCCGACGCCCTCGGTGGCCGTCGCCGCGAGGAGCAGGAGGAGGGCGGCGGCCGCGCGGCCGGGCACCGCGTGCACGAGCAGGCGCAGGTACGCCCGGAGGCCGGGCGACGTGCGCCCGGTGGCGCCGCCGCCGTCGCTCACACGCCGTCCGGCGCGAACATCGTCGAGAGCCGCGCCGCACCGCGCCAGGCGTGGATCATCGGCGTCAGGACGTGGTATCGGATGCGGCCCGACGCGCCGTCCTGCGCGCGCAGGTGGAAGCGCCGCAGCCCGTCGTCATCGTCATCGGAGCCCGGAAGCCCCAGCACGAGCTGACGCAACGACGCTTCCGCCAGCGCCTCCGCCTGCCGGTCGTTCCGCGCGTCGCGCAGGATCTCGTCAGGCACGGGCGGCAGCAGGAGCGCGTCCGCGACGAGCAGCGAGAGGCGGAGCATTCGCCGCGCGCGCCACTGGCCGGCGCGACGGAGCAGCGTGTCCCAGTCCGGCGCACGACTCCGGAGCAGCTCCGCGACGCACGCGACCCACTCGAGGCGCGCCCACCGGTGCTTCGCTCCGTGCACGATGAGCGAGAGCAGCCGCTCCTCGTGCGACAGGCAGGGCACCGCGCGGCCGGCGACGCGCATCTCGGCCCGGCGCTCCCACAGGTCGTCGATCCCCACCGGCACGCAGATGTTGCGCGGCATGAGCGTCCAGTGCAGCTCGACGAGCGCGCCGTCGCGGTCGCGCGCGAAACAGCACTGGTATTCGAGCCTCCGCTGGAGTGGCCGCCAGAGCACGCCGGTGATGCGCCGGTAGCCACGCGCCACGAGGACGCGCTCCACGCGCCGGAAGTCGCGCGGGTGGATGACGAGATCCAGGTCGCGCATCGGGCGCAGCACCGGATTGCCGTACGCGGCGAGCGCGACGACCGGCCCCTTGTACGCCAGCACGCGCACGCCGCGCGCCGCGAGGATCCCGGTGATCTCGCCGAGCTCGGAGACGAGCAGCAGGCTGCGCGCGGCCGACGCGAGGAACGCTCGGTCGAGCAGGTCGGCCACGGGGGCGGGCACCACGCCGCGCCCGAGAATCCGCAGGTGCTCGCGCAGGAGGGGCAGAAGCCGGTGGCGGTCCGCGAGGTCGAGCAGGACCGCCCAGTCGATGCCGTCGCCGACGAGGGCGCGGGCGCGGCCGATCGTCTCCGCGCCGAGCTGGCGACGCGCGAGGCAGAGCAGCAGGTCCCACTCCGACGCGCCGGCGAGGCGCGGGCGGGCGCTCGCGCGGAATTCAACGACCGGCAGGGTCATCGGCGGCGAGGAGGTCGGCGACGCGTCGGAGCGCGGCCAGGTGGCGTGGTCGCACGAGGCGGCGCATGGGCACGGCCCGCGCGAACTCGGAGCGCAGCGCGAACTCCGTGGGGCCGGTGAGGTGGTGCATCCACTCGATGCCGTACGAGTTGCGCACGAGCTCCAGGAAGCGCTCCACGGGCGCGACGGGCTCGAAGTGCGGTTCGCTCCCCGTCTCGAGCAGGTAGAGGCACGCGAGCGGCACCGGCACCGCCCCCGCGTCGCCGGCGCCGGCGCACAGCCGCTTGCCGTCGTCGGGATCGACGATCGGCAGCGTGTCGGGGTCGAGTCCGAGGGCGACGACGGCGTCGGGGAGCAGCTTGCAGTGGGCGGCGCCCGGGTGGACCTCGGCGCGGCCCTCGCGCAGGGAGACGGCCGCGAGGTCGTCGGTGAGCAGCGCGAAGCCGCACGCCTGCATCGCCGCGGCCATCGTCGACTTCCCGCTGCCGGACGGCCCGAGGAAGGCGATCGCTCGGCCGTCGCGCGCGACGACGCTCGCGTGCAGCACGAGGACGTGCCGCTGGTGCAGCAGCGCGGCCATCGCCGGGCCGAGGACGCCCGTCTGGAGGAGGCGCGCGTCGGCCGTCGCGAGCGGCTCGACGACGATCTCCCGTCCGGCGCGGACGGTGAAGGCGCCGGCGCCGCGCCAGGCGAACCGGACCTCCGAACTCGTTATGCAGGCCGCGTCGTCCACATCCGCGACGTCGGCGGCCATGGGGCGGACGCGGACGCGCACATCGGCCCTGCCTCCGCCCGGACGGAGCCCGGGCAGGGGCAGGGTCGACGCGATACACAACCCGAAGGCCGTGTACGAGCACATCCTCACGATCTCGGGATGCGGTGAATGCCGCCACCGCCACCGCCGCCGCCACCCTGGTGGAGCTTGCCCAGGATGCCGACGATGCCGCCCAGCTTGGAGCCGGAATGGCCCTGGGTCAGCGCGGCGATCGTGCCGTAGGTGGCCAGCACGGGCGCTTCGTACGGCTCCCGTGTGGCTGCTCCGATGTGGGAAGACGTCATCCGGTCGCGTGCCTCCTGTGTGTCAGAGTTCTCCGGCCGCGCGCCGGAACGGCGATGCCGTCCGGTGGGCCGGGCGTGGAGTCGTCAGGCACCGCGAGTGGCGCGAACGCGCCCCCCGCGGCGCTGACGTCCAGCGTGCCCTGGCTCGTCTCGAGCCAGGCGTGGGCGTGCAGGCTCCCGCGCGCGCCGCGGGCGACGCCGAGGCGGAGCCGCGCGAACTCGCCGGCGCGGGCGAGCAGGAATCGCGCGGCGAGCGCCTGCGTCAGGCAGCTCGCGCCGGGCACGAGCCGCGCGGCGCGCGACACCGCCCGCGCGACGCGCGGTCCCGAGGCCGCATGGCCCGCCGCCGCATCGCTCCGCGGCAGGCCGGCGAGCGCCCGCGCGAAGAGCTGTCGCCACGTCGCGAACGGGAGCACCCAGAGCAGGATGCGGATGACGAGCACCACCGGGAGCGCCCGCAGCACGTCGGCGCCGGCGCGCAGTCGGCCGCTCGCATCATGCCGGGCCGTCATCGCTCACCACGCGCACGAGATCGTGACGGATCAGGTCGTCGACGAGCGCGATGAGGTCGCGCTCGCAGCGCTCGGCGCCGACGTCGTACCGCTCGAGAATTCCGTCGCGCAGCCGCTCGATCGAGGTCGGCTCCGCGAGCATCTCCCACACGGCCGCGCCGACGGGGTTCAACCCATAGTAGATCCCGTCCTGCAGCGAGAGGATGACGACCTCGCCGCTGACGTCGCACGAGATCTGGTCGCTGGCGAGGGCGATCGTGGTCCGTGGCGATAACTGCGTCACTCTGGCGCTCCGGGAAGGCGTCGAACGACGGGCTGGCCTGGTGCCGGCATTCCGCGGCGACGGAATGGCGCCGGGAATTGGCGTGCATGGATTGCGTTGCCGCTGGTGGGGGAGTTCCGCGCGACGCGCCGATGGCCATCACGGAGCCGAGGCCGACATCGCCGCGTGACGCCCACCGGAAGCGCGGTCACGACGGGCAGATACACACGTCGCGTACCATGTGAGTCCATCGGTCGCGCGCGACGAGATGGCGACAAAAAAACGATGCGCCGCCGGGATTCCGGCGGCGCGTGGCATGGTGGCGGGATCGGCGCGTCGCGCGCGAAGCCCGGTGGAGCTAGATGGGACGGAAGTGCGACGCAGGGTAGAGGTAGTCCTCGCCGGAATCATCGATGATCCGGTAGAACGCGCCATTCGCCTCGACACCGACGCGCTGGTAGATCTTCCCGAGCGTCAGGTCGTGGCAGCCGCCCGGCTCGTCACAGCCGGGATAGACGAGCCACGGGCGCAGGCTGATGCACTGCACGAGGGTACTTGGCTCAAACGTGGTCTCCATGTGCGCTCCGACGGTGGGTGCGCGACACAGTGCAGGACGCGGACCACAGGGTGTGGCGGGGATACGGCGAGGGTCGAGGGTCGAGGGGCGAGGGGCGAGGGGCGAGGGGCGAGGGTCGAGAGGGGCAGGAACTAGTTGGATAGGAAGTAGGAACTAGTGACGGCGTGACTAGTTCCTGGCTCCTAACCCACTAATGCACTGCGTTTCTCGACCCTCGACCCCCGACCCTCGACCCTGACAGTACGTTCCAGCTCCGCCGGGAAGCGCCGGAACCAGGAGGAGAGGAGCAGCAGCTCGTCGATCTCGTGGGTGGGGATCTGGCCGCCGGTGCGCTCCTGGACGGCGAAGACCTCGTCGGCGATCGCGTCCAGGCGGCGGCGGTCGGCGGCGCTGCGCGGCGCGTCGACGTCGGCGCGGACGCGGCCGCGGCGGATCACGTACACGCGGTCGGCCTCCTCGTAGCCGGGGACCGTGTACAGGAAGGAGAGCTCCTCCACGGCGAAACGGAGGCGCAGGAACTGCTCGCGGAGCGACTCGAGCCGGCGGAGCTTGTCGCGCAGCGAGGCGGCGCGCTCGAACTCCAGCCGTTCGCTCGCGCTCTCCATCTCGGCGCGCAGGCGCTCGATCGGGCCGTCGTCGGCGCCGTCGAGGAAGGCGCGGGCGAGGGCGACGCGCTCGTCGTACTGTTGCACCGTGCACCCGCCGACGCAGGGGCCGAGGCACTTGCCGATCTCGAAGCGGATGCAGCCGGGCGTGCGCGGGAAGATCGAGAACAGCTCCGGCTGGTCGGCGAAGTGCATGCGCTGGTCGGCGGCGCAGTCGCGCAGGCCGAGCACGTCGCTCAGCTCGCGGACCGCCTCGCTGACGCGGAGCGCGCCCTGGAAGGGACCGTAGAACACGGCCCCGTCGTCGTGGCCGGGCCCGCGCACGACGACGAGCTTCGGCGCGGGCGGCCGCGTGATCTTGATGAAGCAGTAGTGCCGCGCGTCGCGCTTCATGGCGACGTTGAAGCGCGGGCGGAAGCGCTTGATGAGCCGCAGCTCCTCGAGCAGCGCGGCGAACTCGCTCGGCGTGTACTCCCACTCGATGCGGTCGGCCTCGCGGAGGATGCGGGCGCCCTTCTCCTCGGGGAAGGCGCAGCGGAAATAGCTGAGGAGCCGCGTGCGCACGCGCTTCGACTTGCCGACGTAGACGATCTCGCCGTCGGTGGAGAGCATGCGGTAGACGCCCGGCCGGTCGGCGGCGCGCGCCTTCACGTCGGCGCGCATGACCGCGATCTGCTCCTCGGGCGTCGGCGGCCGGAGGAGCTTCAGCTTTGACAGCGCGCGCACAGGACCGTCATGCGGCCGTCGACGGCATGGGTGCCGATCAGCGTCGCGCCGCAGCGCGGGCAGCGCTCGCCGGCGCGGCCGTACACCTTCAGCTGCTCGACGAAGCCGCCGCGCTCGCCGCGGGCATCGCGGTAGTCGCGGAAGCTCGTGCCGCGCGCGGCGATGGATTCGCCGAGGACGGCGACGACGGCGTCGCGGAGCCGCGCGGCCTCGGCGCCAGTCACGGCGCGCGCGGCCCGCGACGGGTCGATCCCCGCGCGCCAGAGCGCCTCGTTCGCGTAGATGTTGCCGATCCCGACCACCACTCGCTGATCCATCAGTACCTTCTTGACCGCCTGCCGCGACGTGCGGAGCAGCGCGGATAGTCGCTCGGCGGTGAAGGCCGGGTCAAGGGGCTCGATGCCGAGCGAGGCCGTGTACGCGGCAAAGCGGTGCGGGTCCATCAGCGCCACCGTGCCGAGCCGCCGGATGTCGCGGTAGTGGAGGGCGCGGCCGTCGGCGAAGCGCAGGTCGAGGGTGGAGTAGCGCCACTCCGCGTCGGGGAGCGCGCCCGCGTCGATGAGCAGCGCGCCGGTGAAGCGCGGCTGCACGACGATCCGGTCGTCGCCGGATAGGTCGACGACGACGAGCTTCGCGCGCCGCCAGCAGCGGACGATGGCCGTCCCCGTGAGGCGGCGCGCGAGCTCCTCCGGGCCGACCTCGCGCAGCACGTCGGCGCGGCGCACGCGGACCTCGACGATGCGCGCCCCGGCGAGCTCCCGGTCGAGGTCGCGCGCGATCGTTTCAGTCTCGGGAAGCTCCGGCATGCTTCGTCGCGGCGCGCCTCGGGACGTCACCCCGGGGCGCCGAGCGCGTCAGCGCCCGGCCCGGCGCTCCAGCTCGCGCCAGCCGATGTCGGGGCGGAACTGCTTCCCGGGGAAGCTCACGCCCTCGGCGTAGCGCACGCTCTGCTCGCGCGCCTCCTCGAAGCTCGGCGCCACGCCGGTGATCGCGAGCACGCGGCCGCCGGCGGTGACGAGGGTGCCGTCGGCCGTGCGCTTCGTGCCGGCGTGGAAGACGAGGGTACCCTCAGGCGGCGGAGGCAGGACGATCGGATCGCCCGTCCGCGGCTGCTCCGGATAGCCGCCGCTCGCCACCACCGTCGTCACGGCGTGCCGATGCGCGCGGATCGTGGCGGGGCCGAGCGGCTCGCCGCGCGCCACGCCGTGCAGCAGCTCGAGGAGCGAGGGGCTCGCGTCGAGCACGGGGAGGATCGCCTCCGTCTCCGGATCCCCGAAGCGGCAGTTGAACTCCACCACCTTCGGCCCCTCCGCCGTCAGCATCAGCCCCGCGTAGAGCAATCCGGTGAACGGCGTGTCCTCCCCGCGCATGGCTTGCAGCGTGGGGAGGAAGATGCGCTCGACCACCTCGCCGACGATCCCGCTGTCGAAGGAGACCGCGCCCTGGTCCACCACGACCGGGGCGTAGGCGCCCATGCCGCCCGTGTTCGGGCCGGCGTCGCCGGCGAGGAGGCGCTTGTGGTCCTGCGCCGGGAAGAGCGGGACCACGCGCGTGCCGTCGGTGATGGCGAAGAGCGAGAGCTCCTCGCCCTCCATGAACTCCTCGACGAGGACCGTGTCCCCCGCGGCGCCGAAGGCGTGCTCCTCGAGCATGAAGCCGATGGCGTCGTACGCCTCGGCCGCGGTGGCGCAGACGATCACGCCCTTGCCCGCGGCGAGCCCGGACGCCTTGACGACGACGGGCGCGCCGAAGCGGTCCACCGCCGCCCGCGCGTCGGCGACACTGCCGCAGCTCACGGCGCGCGCCGTCGGCACGTGGGCGTGCCGCATCACTCGTTTGGCATACGCCTTCGACGTCTCGATCTGCGCCGCCGCCTGCGTGGGCCCGAAGGCGGGGAGCCCGGCGGCGCGGAAGCGGTCGACGATGCCGGCGGCGAGGGGCGCCTCGGGGCCGACCACGGTGAGCTCGACCCGCTCCTTCGCGGCGAAGGCGACGAGCGCGTCGACGTCGCTCGCGCCGATGGGGACGCACTGCGCCAGCTCGGCGATGCCGGGGTTGCCGGGGGCGGCGAACAGCGTGAGCCGCGGGTCATCCTGCCTCAGTTTCCAGACGAGCGCGTGCTCGCGCCCGCCGCCTCCGACGACCAGAACCTTCATCGCGTGCCGCCGCTTCCTTTCCAGGTGGATGAGAATGCCTCGCGCGCCCGGTTGAAGGCGTCGCTGAACTGCTCCCAGGTCTGCCGCACTTCCTTGCCGTAGTAGCCGGCCGCGTCGACGTAGTCGTCGGCGAGCGGGCGCTCGCCCGACGCGCCGCGCCTGTAATATGTGCCGGCGAGGATCGCGTCGTACTCGCCGCCACGCTGCCACCGCAGCAGCTCGGCCGCGCGCACGGTGTGGAACGGGTGATCGCGGAACGCGGTGTTGAGCAGCTTGAGCACCGTGTCCCACGCCGAGCCGCCGGTCTCGTACTCCGAGGCCTGCGCCATGAACTCCTCGAGATTCGACTCCCCGGGACCCGCGGTGCCCCCCGCGAGCTTGAGGAAGGTGCCCATGGCGACGTTGATGTCCTGCGTCCCGAGCAGCCCCGCCCGATCGCTCGACAGCTCGCTCTTGCGGTACCACTCGAGCAGCGCGAGCTGGAAGGGGAGGAGCGCCATCCCGGCGAGGAAGGGGAGGTTGTTGAGCCCGAAGGTGATGATGATGATCGCGATCGTGCGATACGTCACGTGGCCGCTCATGATGTGCCCCAGCTCGTGGGCGAGGATGAAGCGCTGCTCCTCGTCGTCGAGCATGGCGAGCGTGCCGGAGTTGATCACGATGAACGGCTCGTCGAAGCCGACCGCGCCCGCGTTCACGAACGGCGTCTGGGTGACGTAGAGCTGCGGGCGCGGCTGCCAGTCGAGGGTCTCGCAGACCTCGTTCATGAGCCGGTCGAGATTGGGGCGCTGCCGGGGCCCGACCCGCACGGCGTTGGCGAGGAAGAGCTGCCGGATGCCGCGCTCGCCGAAGAAGCCGGCGACCTTCCGCACGACCTCGTCGAAGCCTGGGATGGCGCGCAGCGTATTGAGCGCGGCGCGGTCGGCGGGGTGTTCCCAGGAGCGGGATGAGATGTCCGTGAGAGTGGTCCGCATAGGGGCGAGGGTCGAAGGTCGAGGGTCGAGAACTTCGAGAACTTCTGACTATGTCCTCCTACGGCACCTCGCGCCGGGAGGTGTCGTCATGCCTCTCAATCCCCAATCACGGCCGACTTCCTCGACCCTCCCCTCGCTGCGCTCGGGGCAGGCTCCCCGTCGACCCTCGACCCTTCGAGTGCCGACTCCAGGTCCCCGATCAGATCGCCGACGTCCTCCACCCCGCACGACAGCCGGATCAGCCCCTCGGTGATGCCGAGGGCCGCGCGGCGCTCCGGGGGGACGGAGGCGTGGGTCATCGTCGCCGGGTGGCTGATGAGCGACTCCACGCCCCCGAGGGATTCGGCGAGGGCGAAGATCCGCACGTGCTCCAGGACGTGACGCGCGCGCGCCTCGCTGCCGAGGTCCACGCTGAGCATCCCGCCGAAGCCGGTCATCTGTCGCCTGGCCAGCTCGTGCTGCGGGTGGGTTGGGAGCCCGACGTATACCACGTGCTCCGCGCCGACGCGCTCGGCGAGCCAGCGCGCGACCTCGCGCCCGTTCGCGTCGTGGCGCGGCATGCGGAGGTGCAGGGTCTTCGTCCCGCGGAGCGCGAGCCAGCAGTCGAAGGGCCCCGGCACGGCGCCCGCCGCGTTCTGGATGAACCCCAGCCGCTCGGCGAGGGCGTCGTCGTCGAGGACCGCGATGCCGCCGACCATGTCGCTGTGGCCGTTCAGGTACTTCGTCGTGGAGTGGTAGACCACGTCCGCGCCGAGCGAGAGCGGGCGCTGGAAGTACGGCGAGGCGAAGGTGTTGTCGACCATGAGGATCGCGCCCCCGCGGTGCGCGACCTCGGCCGCGGCGGCGATGTCCGTGATCCACATCATCGGGTTCGTCGGCGTCTCGACGAGGACGGCGCGCGTCCGCGGCGTCAGCGCGTCGGCGATCCGCTGCGGGTCGCGGGTGTCCACGTAGCTGAAGTCGAGCCCGTGATGCCGGAGGAGCTTGTCGAACAGGCGGAAGGTGCCGCCGTAGACGTTCTCGCCGCAGATGACGTGGTCGCCGGCCTGGAAGAGCTTCATGAGCGAGTCCAGGCAGCCCATCCCGCTGGAGAAGGCGAATCCGTAGCGGCCGCCCTCGAGCGACGCTACGTTGCGTTCGAGCGCCTCGCGCGTGGGGTTCTGCGTTCGGGAGTATTCATATCCCTTGTGCCGCCCCAATCCCTCCTGAACGTACGTCGACGTCTGGTAGATCGGGGTCATGATCGCGCCAGCGAGCGGTTCCGGCCGCTGTCCCGCATGGATGGCGCGGGTGCCGAAACCCGCCGCCGAATCGTCATCAAATGCGCGCGTCATGCCGATAATCCACCGTAGAAGGCGTTCCCGCTAAGATAACCCCTCCTACCAGCAGGGGCGACCCGACATGCGGCGGTCGCCGGGCGTGCCACGCGGGACGACGCACTCCATCGTGACGACTGTGACTCCAGCTCCATACTGCCTCATCGTGGACGACGAAGCGCGCCTGCGGCAGGTGCTGATGCACCTGATGCGCGGCGACGGCTTCCAGTGCCTGGAGGCGGCGAACGGCATCGAGGCGCTCGAGCGGCTGGCGGCGCACCCGGTGACGCTCGTCATGAGCGACGTGCGGATGCCCAAGATGGACGGGCTGGAGCTGCTGCGGCAGGTCCGGGCGCGCTACCCGGACGTGGCGATGATGATGATCACCGCCGTCGCGGACGTGGAGGTCGCGGTGAGCTGCCTCGCGATCGGCGCGATGGATTACCTGGTGAAGCCCTTCCACCTCGAGGAGGTGCAGGCGCGCGTCGCGCAGGCGCTGGAGCGCCGGCGGCTCATCATGGAGAACCGCGACTACCAGGAGCGGCTGGAGGAGCGGGTACAGGTGCAGGCGCGCCGGCTCGAGGAGCTCTTCCTGGCGAGCGTGCAGTCGCTGGCCGAGGCGCTCGAGGTGAAGGACCCGTACACCCGCGGCCACTCGGTGCGCGTGAGCCAGTACGCGTCGGTGATCGCGCGCGCGCTCGACCTCGACGAGGAGATGCTGCGCCAGATCGAGCTCGGCGGGCACGTCCACGACATCGGCAAGATCGGCGTGCGCGAGGCGGTGCTGAACAAGCCCGGCCCGCTCACGCCCGAGGAGTACGAGCACATCATGACGCACCCGGTGGTCGGCTGGCGGATCCTCGCGCCCCTGATGGGGGACACGCCGATCGCGCTGAACGTCGTCCGGTCGCACCACGAGCGGATGGACGGGCGCGGCGTGCCGGACGGCCTGCGTGGCGAGGCGATCCCGCTCGAGGCGCGCATCGTCGCCGCCGCCGACGCGCTGGACGCCATGACGAGCGGGCGGCCCTATCGCGGCGCGGAGCTGACCCTGGACGAGGCGATCGCCGAGGTGGTGCGGAACAGCGGGCCGCAGTTCGATCCGCAGGTGGTGGAGGCGCTCGTGAGCGCCGCGCGAAAGGGCGCGCTGCGCCTCATCCCGCGGGCCGCGGGCCCGACGCCGATCGCCGGCGGCGCCGACCGGGCCCGCGCGTCCACGCGCACCGGAGAGCGCCGGGTCGCGCTGCTGGAGTGACGGCGGCGCCGCCGCTCACCGCTCGATGACGATCTCCGTCGGCTGCTTGTAGCCGGCGAGCCGCTCCTCGCACCAGCGCCGCACCGCCGCGTCGTCCACCTCGCCGCGCACGGTGAGCACGATTCCGTGCTCGTGCCCCGGGTCCGGCGCCGCGCGCACGCTCGCGTCCTCCACGGCCGGCAGGGCACGCACGGCGTGCTCGATCTCGCGGGGGTAGATGTTGTAGCCGTCGCGCGTGAACATCGGCTTGCGCACGCCGGCGAAGGTGAAGGTCCCGTCGTCGTTGCGGCCGCCGAGGTCGCCCGTGTACAGCCAGCCGTCGCGCACGGCGAGGCCCTGCTCGCCGCCGGAGACGTAGCCGGCGAAGACGCTCTCGCCGCGCACGCAGATCTCGCCATGGCGGATCTCGACCTCCACGCCGGGAAAGGGGCGGCCGAGGGTGCCGCGCTCGTTAGGCGCGCCGACGGCGTTGAACAGGCACACGGGGGACGCCTCGGTGAGCCCGTAGCCTTGGCGCAGCTCGACGCCCGTGACGTCGAACCACCGGTCCTGGAGCGCGCGCGGGAGCGGCGCGCCGCCGCAGATGCAGAGGCGCAGCGCCCCCACCCCCGCGCCGCCGCGCTCGATCGCGGCGAGGAGGGCGTGGAACAGTGCCGGGACGCCCGTCACGCTCGTGATCCCGCCCGACGCGAGCAGCACCGCCGCGCGCGCCGGCTGGAAGCGCGCCATCGTCGTCACGCGCGCGCCGGCGAGGAGGGGTGCGGTGGCCGACACGGTCAGCCCGAACAGGTGCGCGAAGGGGAGCATCGCCAGGACGTGGTCCGCGCGGTCGTAGCCGCCGGCGAGGATCGTGGCGCGCGCGTTGGCGAGGAGGTTCCGGTGGGTGAGGATCGCGCCGAGCGGCGTGCCCGCCATCGCCGACGTATAGACGATCGCCGCCTCCTCGTCGCTCCCCGGCGTGCCCTCCTCGCCGACCAGCTCGAGCCCGAAGTGCGAGCCGAGGTCCACCTCGCGCGCCGTGCTCGCGGCGAGGACGCGCGCCGTGCGGGGCGCGTCGTCGAGGAGGACGCGGACGACCGACGCGGGCACTCGTTCGGCGAGCGCGGCGCTCGTGAACACCGCGCCGACGTCCGCGTCGGCGACCTGGTGCTCGATCTCCGGCGGCGCGGCGAGCGGATTGACGAGCACGGCCCCGTGCCCCTCCGACGCGGCGAGGGCGACGAGGAACTGCGGCGAGGTGGGAAGCAGGATCGCGGCGCGGCGGCCGGCGAGGGCGCGGACCAGCGGCGCACTGCGCTGCAGCAGGGTGAGCCCCGCCGCCACGAGCTGCCGAGCCTCGAAGCCGTCGACCGAGCCGCCGCCGGCGGCGATGGCCAGCGGGAGGAGAGAGAGGGGATCGCTCACGGATTCAGGGAGGGCGGTGGCAACCTAGGGACCGGTCACAGGCGTGTAAAGCCGTAGCCGGCCGAAACTTGCCTGCCTCGATCGCAGGGCTACCTTTCGAGTTCCTGTCTCCGAGAGGGGGAATGGCGAACGAAGGCTTGATGGTGAGCGTCTCGGGCATCCGGGGCCGTGTGGGTGAGGCGCTGACGCCGGAGGTGGTCGCGCGCTACGCCGCGGGGTTCGGGGCGTGGGCGACGCGGCGCGGCGGCTCGCACACGATCGTCGTGGGCCGAGACAGCCGCGTCTCCGGACCGATGTTCCACCGCATCGTCGTCGGTGCCCTGCAGTCGGTCGGGTGCACGGTGATGGACATCGGCCTGACGACGACGCCCACCTGCCAGCTCGCCGTGGAGCATCACCACGCCGCGGGCGGGCTGATGATCTCGGCGAGCCACAATCCCATCGAGTGGAACGCGCTGAAGTTCATCGGGCCGACCGGGCTGTTCCTCGAGGCATCCGAGGGAGCGGAGATGCGCGCGCTCGTCGAGGAGGGGATCCCCCGCGCGACGTGGGACCGGCTCGGCACGGTCGAGCTGGACGAGCGTGCCGTGCAGCGGCACCTCGAGCAGGTCCTCGCGATCCCCTTCCTCGACATCGAGGGGATCCGCAAGCGGCGGTTCAAGGTCGCGCTCGACTGCGTGCACGGGGCGGGCGGGATCATCATGCCGGCGCTGCTCGAGCGGCTCGGCTGCGTGGTGAGCGCGATCAACCTGGAGGCGGACGGCCGCTTCCCGCGGCCGCCGGAGCCGGTGGCGGAGAACCTGGGCGACCTCGAGCGCCTGGTGCGCGACACGGGCGCGGACATCGGCCTCGCGACCGATCCCGACGTGGACCGGCTCGCGCTCGTCGCCGACGACGGGAAGGCGGTGGGCGAGGACTACACGCTCGCGCTGGCGACGCGGCTCGTCCTGCGCCACCGCCAGGGGGTCGTCGTGACCAATCTCTCGACGAGCCGGGTCGTGGAGGACGCGGCGAAGGACGCGGGCGCCGAGGTGGTGCTGTCGCCGGTGGGCGAGGTGAACGTGGCGGTGCGGATGCGCGACACGCGCGCGCCGATCGGGGGGGAGGGGAATGGCGGGGTCATCCTGAGCGAGGTGCACCTCGGCCGGGACGCGCCGATCGGCGCGGCGCTGCTGTTGCAACTGCTGCTGGAGGACGGCCGGCCGCTGTCGCGGATCGTGCAGGCGTCGCCGCGCTACGTGATCGTGAAGGACAAGCTCGATCGGCCGAACGCGAGCCTCGACCGGGTGTACGACGCCCTGCGGTCGGCGTTCGCCGGGGCGGCGGCGGATACGCAGGACGGACTGCGGCTGTCGTGGCCGGATCGCTGGGTGCACGTGCGGCCCTCCGGGACGGAACCGATCGTGCGAGTGATCGCCGAGGCGCCGACGAGCGCCGAGGCGCGCGAGCTCGTTCGGCGGTCCCGGGAGCCATTGGACGCACTGCAGGGGTGAGGGTAGAGGGTCGAGGGTCGAGAGGGGGACGCGCGACGCGGGACGCGCGACGCGCGCGTGGCATCGATGCATCACGTGGCGTGGATGCGTCTCGACACTCGACCCTCGACCCTCGACCCTCGACCCTCGACCCTCGACCCTCGACCCTCGAC
>CAMLIT010000034.1 GCA_946480295.1 uncultured Gemmatimonadota bacterium | reverse complement strand
CTCGGCCCGCTGCCTCTTCCCCCCGATCTGTGGGCCCGGGTTGGTGGGGCGTTTAAAAGGGGGGGTGGGGCTGGCGCTGCCGTGGGGGCCCCCGCCCCTCGACCCTTCGCCACTCGACCCTGTTCGGTTACTGGCTGTGCTTCTCCGACGGTCTCGAGATGTCCTGGACCGTGTCGGCCACCTGGCTCTGGTCGCGGGACTTGCGCGCGACGTCCGCCTGCGCGACGATGCCGACGAGCGAGCCGCGCTCGTCCACGATCGGGATGCGACGCACCTGCTCGTTCTGCATCGCGCTCATCACGTCGTCCACGTCGTCGTTCTGATTGCACGTCTGCAGGTCGTTGGAAGACATGACGTCGCTGACGCGGCAGCTGCCATCCCGTCCTTCGGCGATGCAGCGGATGGCGATGTCGCGGTCCGTCACGACGCCGATCAGCTTGCGGTCCGCGTTGGATTCGACCACCGGAACGATGCCGACGTTCTCTTCCTTCATGACCCGAGCGGCTTCCCGAACGGTCGCGTTCGGCGTCACGCAACTCGGGTCCCTCGTCATGATCTCCTGAGCTTTCATTGAGTCCCCCCCAGAGGCAGTCGTTGAGAACACCATCGGCGGCAAGCGGTGTGCCGAGCACCGTCACCGGCACGCGCCGCCTCGACCGCCGCTGCACCCACCCTCCTGCACCTCACCCGTGACCCATTCGCGATCCATCGTGCCCGACATGCGGGGCGCCACGAAGAAGGACGTGCTCGAGCTCGCGGCGCGGCTCAATGTCCGCTTCATGCGCCTGCAGTTCACCGACATCCTCGGCATCAACAAGAACGTCGAGATCCCGTCGTCGCAGTTCGAGAAGGCGCTCGACGGCGACATCATGTTCGACGGCTCGTCGATCGAGGGGTTCGTCCGCATCGAGGAGTCGGACATGCTGCTCGCCCCCGACCTCTCGACCTTCCACGTCTTTCCCTGGGGCGATCCGAACAGCCGCATCTGCCGCCTGATCTGCGACATCAACATGCCCGACGGCCAGCCCTTTCCCGGGGATCCGCGCGGCGTGCTGAAGAAGGCGCTCGCCCGGGCCGCGGCGAAGGGCTTCGCGATGAACGCCGGGATGGAGGCGGAGTTCTTCCTCTTCAAGCCGAACGCGGAGGGAGACGCGACCACCGTCACGCACGACGTCGGCAGCTACTTCGACCTCGCGCCGGCGGACCTCGGGGAGGATGCGCGGCGGGCCATGGTGGATGTCCTCGAGCAGATGGGGTTCGAGGTCGAGGCGGCACACCACGAGGTGGCGCACGGCCAGCACGAGATCGACTTCCGCTACGCCGACGCGCTGACGACGGCCGACAACATCGCGACGTTCCGCTTCGTGGTGAAGCACGTCGCGCAGCAGTTCGGGCTCGTCGCCTCGTTCATGCCGAAGCCGATCTTCGGGCAGAACGGCAGCGGGATGCACACGCACCAGTCCCTCTTCCACGGCCGTGACAACGCCTTCTTCGACCCGAAGGCGGAATGGCAGTTGAGCACGACCGCCCTTCACTACATCGGCGGCCTGCTGCGCCACGCGAAGGCGATGTGCGCCATCACCAACCCGCTCGTGAACTCGTACAAGCGGCTGGTGCCGGGGTACGAGGCGCCGGTGAACGTCGCCTGGTCGATGCGCAACCGCTCGCCGATGATCCGCATCCCGGACCGTCGCGGCACCGGGACGCGCGTGGAGCTGCGGACCCCCGACCCGGCGGCGAACCCCTATCTCGCCCTCGCCGTGATGCTGGCGGCGGGACTCGACGGCATCGAGACGGCGGCGGACTACCGGGAGCCGGTGAACGAGAACATCTGGGAGATGTCGTTCCGCGAGAAGCGCCGGCTGCGCATCGACGACCTGCCGCACGACCTGAACGAGGCGCTGGACGAGCTGGAGAAGGACGACGCGATCACCGACGCGCTCGGGAAGCACATCGCCACGCACTACGTCGCCGCGAAGCGCCAGGAGTGGCGCGACTACATCAGCCAGGTGAGCCAGTGGGAGCTCGACGAGTACCTGGTGAAGTACTGAGCGAAGCGTGATCCGCACGCCCGCCGGGGCTGCACCGCCGAGTGCCCCAGCCCCGGCCGCTCGTTAGCTTTAGGGCCTATGTCCGCACCCTCCGAAACCACCTGCCCCAACTGCCACGCTCCGGCGTCGGGGAAGTTCTGCTCCGACTGCGGCGCCCCGCTCGCCGGCGCCACCTGCGCCGGCTGCGGCGCGCCGCTTTCGCCGGGCGCGAAGTTCTGCCACCGCTGCGGCGTCGCGGTCGGCAGCGCGGCTGGCGCCTCGTCTGGTGCCACCGCCGATGCCGGCGGGTTCGCCTCCGCCCTGCCATGGGCCGTCGCCGCGATCGCGCTCGTCGCGCTCATCGCCCTCGTCGCCGGCCAGCGCTTCGCCCGCCATCCAGCCGCCGACGCGGCCCCGATCGCCGCCGCCGACGCGAACGGCCCCGGCCAGAGCGGCGCGCCCTTCGGCTCCGGCATGCGCGCCCCCGACATCAGCAACATGTCGCCCTCGGAGCGGGCGTCGCGGCTCTACGACCGCATCATGTCGTACTCGGAGCGCGGCAAGACGGACAGCGTGCAGATCTTCGCGCCGATGGCGGTGGCGGCGTACGAGATGCTCGGCACGCTCACGACCGACCAGCGCTACGATCTCGGGCGCATCGGCGCGGCGTCGGGCGACCTGTCGCTCGCCAAGGCCGAGGCGGACACGATCCTCGCGCAGAACCCGAAGCACCTGCTCGGGCTGATGCTGGAAGCGCAGGTGGCGGCGCAGGGAAACGACGACGCCAAGGCGCGCTCGTACCTCAAGCAGATGGCCGACGCCGCGCCGAGCGAGCTGGCGACGCGCGCCCCGGAGTACGCGCAGCACAAGAACGACATCGACGCCGCGCTCGCGGGCGCCAGGAAGTAGCCGGCACCGGTCCGGGCTCGCGCGCATCGTTATGCGCGCCGCCCGGCTGCCGTCACGTCGAGTCACCTTCGCGCCACCATCACGCTCGTCGTGATCGCCGTCGCGGTGCGAATCGCCGCGTTCTTCACGTCCTCCGGCGTCGCGGCGTGATGCGCGCACGCGTCGTGCGGTGCGCCGCGATGCGCGCCGGCACACCACGCGCGATTCGAGGCTGGTGTAGCTATTTTCGCATACGCCGCGCGACGCGCGTCGTGTGGCGATGCGCACCGTGGCCGCGGTCGTGCAGCGCACCGACGTGCGTGCATCACGCAGCGACGCGCGCGCGTCTTGACGGATGAGGCGGACCATTGTATCAGGGGTGTGCCGCGGCGGCTGGTGCCGCGACGCGCAGCGGTGAAGGTCGAGGTGAGCACGTCGTCGGCAGCACCTGCGCTGCCGCTCTCGCCTCGATGTGGCGACGAGTCGAAGTCAGTGTGACACTTCCCTCAGGAGGCGGGCATGCCGCGAGGTGACGAGTTGTACGAGGAGTACCGGTTCGGCGATCGCGACGACGAGCCGGACGATATCGGCTACGGTGGCGGGAGCTACGACGAGGAAGAGGAGGAGGAGGGGGGCTGGATAGGCCACAAGGAGAGCGAGGACCTCTGGGACAGCGCCGAGGACTCGGAGGAGGAGGAAGAGGAGCCCTTCACCGAGACCGAGGAGGAAGAGGAGGAAGAGACGGAGATCTTCCCCGCGCGTCCGGTCCGCGCGACCACGCCGCCCGCCACCCCGGCCCCGGCGCCCGCCACGACGGCGACCTCCGGCACGACGGGCGGCACGGCGCGCAAGTCCGCCGCGAAGAAGGCCCCGGCGAAGAAGGCCGCCGCGAAGAAGGCTCCCGCCAGGAAGGCTCCCGCCAGGAAGGCTGCGGCCAAGAAGACCGCCGCGAAGAAGGGGCCCGCTCGGAAGGCCGGTGCCAGGAAGGCGTCGGCGAAGCAGGCGACCGCGAAGAAGGGCGGCGCGAAGAAGGCGGCCGGCCGCAAGACGGCCGCGAAGGGCGCCAGGAAGTCGGCTGCCGCGAAGAAGGGCGGCGCCCGGAAGGGTGGCGCGAAGAAGTCCACCGCGAAGAAGGGCGCCAGGAAGGCCGGCCGGCGGCGCTGAGCCGTTCGGCGAAACAGCACCTCCTGAGAACAGCGGGCCGCGCGCATGCGCGGCCCGCTGTTTCGCTTCCCCCCAGGCGCCGGTAATATCCAGACATGACCGCCGTGGACATCCTGTCGCCGGACGCGAGGAACGGCCTCGCCCAGGCCATCTCCCTCGAGCGAGTGCTGCACGAAGCCGCGCGCCAGCTCCGGCTGCGAGCGGGTGCGGACGCCGTCGCCATCGCGATCGCCTTCGGCGACGGCGCCTCACCGCGCCTCGCCCATCACACGGGCTTCGCGCAGGAAGGCGCCGACCTCGAGGCGGAGCTCCGCCCCCACTGGCGCGATGCCCTCGCCGGCGAGAGCGGCCGGCCCGTGCGGCACGCCACCGCCGACGGCGTCCAGCTCACCGTACCCGTGCGAGGCGAGACGAGCGTCGGCGCGATCACCGTGGCCGTGGACGGGTCGGAGCAGGCAGCCGTGGAGGGGCCGGAGGCCGCGCTCGAGGCGGTCGCCGCCGAGCTGGCGCTGGCGCTCGATCGCGCCGACGCGGTGCGGCGCCTCGTACGGAAGGGTCGGCTGGAGGCGAGCGGGGAGGTGGCCGCGGGCGTCGCGCACGAGCTGCGCAACCCGGTGTTCGGCATCTCGTCGGCGGTGCAGCTCCTCCGCTTCCGCGTGCGCGACGATCCGATCATCGAGAAGAACGTCGGGCGCATCCTGCGCGAGGTCGAGCGCCTCAACGCGATGGGGGAGGCGTTGCTCGAGTACGGCCGGGTGGCGCCCCTCCGGGTGCTCCCCGGGGATCCGGACGACGTCTGGGACGACGTGCTCGAGTCGCAGCGCGGCGCCCTGGAGAGCCGCGCACTCGTTGTGCGGCGGACGCGCGCGGACCATGTCGTACCGGTGGCGCTCGATGCCGAACAGCTCGCGCAGGTGTTCACCAACGTCCTCGTGAACGCGATCGAGGCGGCGCCGGAGGGCTCCGATCTCGCGCTCATGTCCAGGCCGACCGCCGGCGGCGGCTGGCGCTGCCGGCTGCACAACGACGGCCCCGCCGTCGCGCCCGACGTCCTGCCCCGGGTCTTCGAGCTGTTCTTCTCGACGAAGCCCGAGCGTGTCGGCATCGGCCTCCCGCTCTGCGAACGCATCGTGGAGGCACACGGCGGACGGATCGCCCTGGCGAACGCGCCGGCCGGGGGGGTGGACCTCGATATCGTGCTGCCCCCCGCCGAACGCTGAGCGGATGCTCACGCGGCGGCCCGCGCGCCGTTATCCTTCGGGCGGACCCGCCTCGACCGTCGTCAATGGCTGATTCTCCGATCGCTCTGCTCCGGGTGCATGCGCGGCATGCGCCATGGAACGCGCGCGCCCTCGCGGCGCACGTCACGGCCGTGGTGGACGCGGCCGGCATGCGCCCGACGAACGCGTCGGCGCGCGCGGCGCCGAGCGCCCGCTCCATCCGATTCTACGTCGCGAACGGGCTGCTGGATCGACCGGAGGGCACGGGGACGGCGGCGATCTACAACTACCGCCACTTCCTCCAGCTCCTCGCCATCAAGATCCGCCAGCGCGAGGGCGTGACGCTCGACATCATCAAGCAGGAGATGCGCGAGCTCACCGGCGACGCGCTGGAGCGCCGCGTCGCCACGGCGCTCGCCGGCTCGCTCGCGAGCACGCCGGAGCCGGCGAAGCGGGACGACGAACAGCCGCTCACCTGGCGGCGCATCGCGGTGGCCGAGGGCATCGAGCTCCACGTGCGCGACGACTCGCCGGCGGCCCGCGACGAGGCGCTGGTCGCGATGCGCGAGGCGGTGCGCGCCGCGCTCGGCCGCGAGGACATCCGCTAGCCGGCGGGACGCCGGCTACAGCACCCGCGAGAGCAGCGTCGCGCCGACTTCGAGCAGCCGTTCGGTCCACGGCCGCTTCTCGAAGTCGGCGAGCTTGATCTCCTTCGCGTAGCGCAGGTCGTCGAGGTACGTGGAGTCCATCTGAGCACCGAACGCCGGATCCAGGACGACGAGGTTCGATTCGTTGTTGAAGGAGAGCGACCGGTTGTCGAAGTTCATCGAGCCGATCGTCGACCAGTAGTCGTCCACCACGATCGTCTTCGCGTGGAGCATCGTCGGCTGGTACTCGTAGATGCGCACCCCCGCCCGGAGCAGCTCCTCGTACCGATAGCGCCCCGCGTACCAGGTGCTCTTCACGTCCGTCTTCGAGCTCACCGTCAGCACGCGCACGTCCACGCCCCGGTGCGCCGCGCGCTTGAGCAGCCGGCGGAAGTCGTCGTCGGGCACGAAGTACGAGTTCGTGATCCAGAGCCGCTTCCTCGCGCTGGCGATCGTGAGCGCGAGGAAGCGCTCGGCGGGGGTGCTGCCCGTCGTGGGAGCGGTGAACATCAACCCCGCGCGGCTCGGGCCCTTGTTCGGGAGGAACGCGTCGCGCGGGAAGAAGCGGTCGCCGGTGATCAGCTCCCCGGTGGCTTCCGCCCACGCCGTGCCGAACGCGGCCTGGAGCTCCATCACCGCCGGTCCCTCGAAGCGGACGTTCGACTCGCGCCACTGATCCGGCGCGTGGCCGTTGCCCAGCCAGTAGTCGGCGAGCCCGAAGCCCCCCGTCCAGCCGATCCGTCCATCCACGACGACGACGCGGACGTGCGAGCGGTCCGCGGCATCGTGGATCGTGTACCACTTGAGCTGTCGCAGATACGCCACTTCGACGCCGGCCTTTCGCATGGACTGGACGAGCGACTTGGGCAGGTTCTGCGACCCGAACGCATCCAGGAGGAGCAGCACGCGGACGCCGGCGCGGGCGCGCTCGGAGAGCACCTCGGCCATCGTGTCGGCGACCTGTCCCGGCAGGGAGTAGTACATCTGCACGGTGATCGTCTGCCGGGCGGACCGGAGGTCGCGCCAGAGCTGCGGATACGTGCCGTTGCCGTTCAGCATCGCCTGCACGCTGTTGCCGGGATCGATGTGTGTCCCGGTGTAGAGCTCGAAGATCCGCCCGAAGAGCGAGTCGGTGACGGCGGGGGGCCCGGAGGCGCCCTCCGCGATGACCATGCTCACCGGCGTGCCGCGCGTGACGGTCAGCAGCCCGATGAGCGCCATCGCGATGACGAAGACGGCGAGGACGAAGATCCCGATGCGTTTCAGACGTGCCATGTGCCGTTCCCTACAACACGGTCCGTGCCATGAACAGCCCGGTTCTGGTCCCGGAGGGGAGAATGCGCCATTGTTGTGCGGTCCGAAACGTCGCCGGGCGATCTCGTATCGCAAACATCTGCGTAGGTGAGGGGCGAATCGGTGCCATCCTTCGGCGGTAGCGCGGTGCTCGTCACCGGAGTGGGACGGCGTGGGCAGGTGGGCGAGGCGGTGGCGCGCACGTTCGCGCAGGCCGGCGCGCGGCTCCTGCTCGTGGGTCACGACGCCGAGGAGGCGGAGGCCCGGGCAGGGGAGCTGCGCGAGGCGGGCCACGCCGCGACCGCGTTCGCCTGCGATCTCGCGGACGCGGCCGCGGTCGACGCGCTGGCGGCGCGGATCACAGGCGCGGACGCGCCGCGTCTGGCGGCGCTGGTGAACGTCGCCGGGGGATTCGCGGTCACGGGTCCCCTGCCCGCGAGCGACCCGACGCAGTTCCACCGGCAGATCGAGATCAACCTGACGACCGCGTATCTCACGACGCGGGCCTTCCTGCCCGCCGTGCGGGCGGCCCGTGGCGCGATCGTGTTCTTCGCGTCGGAGGCGGCGCTCCCCGGCAGCTCCGTGGGTGGGCTCGCGGCATACGCGGCGGCGAAGAGCGCGGTCGTGGCGCTCACCCGCGTGGTGGCACGGGACGAGGCGGCGCACGGCGTGCGCGCGAACGCGCTGGCGCCGGGTGCCATGCGCACGGCGGCGAACCTGGAGGCGATGGGCAAGGACGCGCGCTACGTCGAGCTGGACGACGTGGCCGCGGCGGTGCTGTATCTGTGTTCCGAAGGGGCACGCGCCATCACCGGGCAGGTCATCCGCCTTTCGTGACGAGGAGGTCCGTTTGCGCCCCTCCGAGACCGGTTCCAGCTCGACGCCCATCTCGACGTCCACCGCGCGCCGCCGCACCGCGGTGCGCGTCGTCCTGCTCGACCGGGCGATCGAGAAGCTGCCGCTCTTCCGACTCAGCGACTCCGCCGAGGACGCGGTGGTCGCCTATTCGGCCGAGAACGGCGGCCGCTGGCGCGTGCTGCCGAGCCCCGGCGACCGGCTGCCGGGCACCTTCGACCAGGACGTCTACGTCGAGCTGATGCGGCGCTTCCAGGAGGCGGGGGAGCCGGCCGACGGCACCATCTCCTTCACCCTGCACGCCTTCCTGCGCTCGATGGGGCGGCGGGCGGACGGACGGACGTACGAGCAGCTCCGGGCGGCGCTCGGCCGGCTCGAGCGGACGACCCTCGAATCCAGCGGGAGCTACTTCAGCGCCCCGAACCACGACGTGGTGGACGGCCGGTTCAGCGTGCTCAGCTCCGTCCTCATCGAGCGGCGCCGCGTGACCGAGCGCGAGCAGCTCGCGCTCTTCCCGACGGTCACCGCGGCCGAACCGGGGGACGCGCGCGTGACGATCGCCCAGCAGATCCGGGAGAACATCGTCGGCCGCCACACCGTGTCCATCAACATCCAGCGCTATCTGGAGCTGTCGTCCCCCGTCGCCCGCCGCCTGTACCGCCTGCTCGAGGTGGCGCGGGCGGAGGGGATGGTCACCTGGCGGGTCTCCCTCGATCGGCTGAAGGAGCAGCTCCCGCTCGTGCAGCGCTATCCGTCACATCTGCAGCGTGTGCTGCAGCCGGCACACGAGATGCTCCTCACTGCCGGGCTCCTGCGCAATGCCGTGGTCCGCCAGCACCAGCGGGAGTGGTTCGTGGACTACGTCCTCGCCCCGCGGACGAGCTGAACCGGCTGGTGCGCTGAACCGCGTGGCGGACCCGGGGTAGGAAGCGTGATGGCGACCAAACTCGAGAAGACGATCCGCCGCGAGATCGAGATCGATGGCGAGCCGTTCACCGTGACGATCTCGCCGGAGGGGATCCAGCTCACGAAGAAGCGGTTCCGCTCCGGCGTCGGCCTCTCGTGGCGGTCGCTGTGGAGCCTGAGCGACAGGCGACTGCCCGGCGTCCTGCCGTTCAGCAGCGACTGAGCGCCCGAACCGTTGTCCCAGCACTTGCGTTATAGTACGAGTCACCCTCTCTCGCCGGACCGCAACCGTATGCCCCGTTTTCGCAAAGCCGCCCTGGTTGGTGTCGCTCTCATCCCGCTCTCGTTGGGCGGCTTCCTCCTGCAGTCGCGCAGCGCGCGCGACGGTGGACAGCTCCTCGACCAGGTGCTCGACCTCGTGTCCCAGCGGTTCGTGGACACGCTGGACACGGCGACGCTCTACGAGAAGGCGGCGCGCGGACTCGTGAAGGAGCTGAACGATCCGTACAGCCAGCTCTTCACGCCCAAGGAGGCGAAGCAGTTCACGACCCAGACCGGCGGCCACTACGGCGGCGTCGGCATGCTGATCGAGAACCAGCAGGGCCAGATCACGATCACGCGCGTCTATCCGCACACGCCGGCGGAGGCGGCCGGGGTGCGCGAGGGCGACCGGATCATCCAGGTGGATTCGCTACCCACGCGCGGCTGGTCGCTCCAGCAGGTGTCCGACTACATGCAGGGGACGCCGGGCACGAAAGTGACGGTGAAGTTCGCGCGCCCCGGCGTGGCCACGCCGATCAGCGCGCAGTTCGTGCGCGCGATCATCCACGTGCCCGCCGTCCCCTTCTCGATGATGCTCGACGGCAAGGTGGGCTACCTGCCGCTCTCGCAGTTCAACGAGACCGCGGCCGCCGAAGTGCAGGCCGCCGTGCGCAACCTCGAGAAGCAGGGCGCGAAGGGGGTCATCCTCGACTTCCGCGGCAACCCCGGCGGGATCCTCGACCAGAGCCTCGCGATCAGCAACCTGTTCCTGCAGCAGGGCCAGGAGATCGCGTCGGTGAAGGCACGCAACGGCGAGACCCAGAACTACATGGCCAAGGGTCAGCCCCTCCTGCCGACCACGCCTCTCGTCGTGCTGACCGACGGCTACACGGCGTCGGCGGCGGAGATCGTCTCCGGCGCGCTCCAGGACCACGACCGCGCGCTCATCGTCGGCCAGACGAGCTTCGGCAAGGGGCTCGTCCAGTCGGTCTTCCCGCTCGACGGCGGCTACTACCTCAAGCTCACGACCGCGAAGTGGTACACGCCGAGCGGCCGCTCCATCCAGAAGGAGCGCAAGTACGAGAACGGGCACTTCGTCGAGGAGAAGCCGGACAGCGCCGAGACGGAGGCGACGAAGAAGAAGCGTCCCGCCTACCACTCCGACGCCGGCCGGATCGTATACGGCGGCGGCGGCATCACGCCCGACGTGATCGTCCCCGACGACACGCTCACGACCGCGGAGCAGACGCTGGCGAAGGCGCTCGCCCCGAAGAGCCAGGACTTCTACGTCACGCTCTACGACTACGCGCTCGAGCTGTCGAAGCAGGTGAAGCCGAACTTCACCTTCCAGCAGGGGTGGGAGGATGAGCTGTACCGCCGCCTGGTGGCGAAGGGCGTGAACGTCGACCGCAAGGAGTTCGACGCCGGCTCGCGCTACGTCGACCGGCTGCTCGACGAGCGCGTGGCGCAGCTCGCGTTCGGCGATTCGGCGGCCAAGCGCCGCGACGTGCAGTACGACGCGCCGCTCGAGGAGGCCATCTCGATCCTGGAGAAGGGGCAGAGCCAGAAGGACCTCTTCACCATCGCCTCGACGCTGCACTCGCCGAAGGAGCTTCCGCGGCAGTAGATTGCGGGCATGCGCCCGACCCGAGCCGCCGTCACGGTCGCCGTGGCGGCGGCTTTCGCATGCACCCGCGCCGTCTCCACGCCGGCGACGCGCATCGCGCCGGAGGCCGGCGAGCGCCACCTCGCCGGCATCCGCCAGCTCACGCACGGCGGACAGAACGCCGAGGCGTACTTCAGCGGCGACGGCCGGCAGCTGATCTTCCAGTCGACGCGCGACGGCCGCACGTGCGACCAGCAGTACACGATGCGCACCGACGGCACGCAGCTGCGGCGCGTCTCCACCGGCACGGGGAAGACCACCTGCGGCTACTTCCTCGCCGGCGACCGCGAGATCCTCTTCGCGTCGAGCCACGCCGTGGACACGGCGTGCACGCCCCACCCGGATCCGTCGAAGGGCTACGTGTGGCGCCTCGACCCGTACGACCTGTACGTCGCGAACGCCGACGGCAGCGACCTGCGGCGCCTGACGCACTACGGCACCTACACCGCCGAGGGGACGCTCTCGCCAGACGGCCAGACGATCGTCTTCACCTCGCTCAAGGACGGGGACCTCGACATCTACACGATGCGGGTGGACGGCTCGGGGCTTCGCCGCCTGACGACGGCGCCCGGCTACGACGGCGGCGCGTTCTTCTCGCACGACGGCCGCCGCATCGTGTACCGCGCCTGGCACCCCACCGACCCGAAGGAGCTGGCCGACTACCAGGCGCTGCTCCGGCAGGGGCTCGTGCGGCCGAACCGGATGGAGATCTGGGTCATGAACGCCGACGGGTCGGACCAGCACCAGATCACGAACCTCGGCGGCGCCAACTTCGCCCCGTACTTCGCGCCCGGCGACCGACGCATCATCTTCTCGTCGAACTACCGGAACCCGCACAGCCGCAACTTCGACCTCTACCTGGTGAACGACGACGGCGCGGGGCTCGAGCAGGTGACGACGCACCCCGAGTTCGACGGATTCCCGATGTTCAGCCCCGACGGCCGGCAACTCGTCTGGGCGTCGAACCGGAACGCGCCGGTCGGGGAGACGAACGTCTTCATCGCCGACTGGGTCCCATGACCGCGACCGCCCGACGCAGGCAGCGCGCTCCGTGGCGCGACTTTCGCCGCAGCGTCCGCGCATGAGAGAAGACCCCGCCGCCGTCCGCGCTCCCGACTTCCCGGCCGGTCTCGATTGGATCCACACCGGTGGCCGCGCCCTGCAGCTCGCGGACTTCCGGGGGAAGCTGCTCTTCCTCGATTTCTGGACGTACGGCTGAATCAACTGCATCCATGTGCTTCCGCAGTTGCGGAAGCTCGAGGAACGGCATCCCGACGTGGTTCGTGTCGTCGGCGTCCACAGCGGGAAGTATCCCGCCGAGCGGGTGACGGAGCACATCCGCGAGGCCTCGCTCCGTCTCGGCGTGCACCATCCGGTCGTGAACGACCGGCAGTTCCGCGTCTGGCGCAGCTACGCGGTGCAGGCCTGGCCCACGCTCGTCGTCGTCGACCCGCGCGGGTACGTGCTCGGCTCGCACGCCGGCGAGTTCACCGCCGAGATGCTGGAGCCGGTGGTCGAGCGCGCGCTCCGCGCCTACGAGGAGGCGGACCAGCTCCAGCCCGGCCCGGACGAGCCGCGGCTGGAGCAGCCGGCGATCGCGCCCGGGCTGCTGTGCTATCCCGGCAAGGTGGCGGTGGACGGCCGACGGATCGCCATCGCCGACAGCGGCCACGATCGCGTCCTCGTCGGTGAGCTGGCGAGCGACGGCCTCACGATGTCACGGGTGCGGGTCGTCGGCGGCGAGCGCGGGTTCGAGGACGGGCCACGGCCGCGCTTCGCGTATCCGCAGGGACTCGCCTTCGACGGGGACACGCTGTACGTCGCCGACGCGGAGAATCACGCGCTGCGGGCGATCGCGCTCGCGAGCGGCGACGGCCGCACGGTCGCCGGCACGGGCCGCCAGCTGCGTACGCGCGCCGATCGTGCCGCCGGCGCGCTCTCGTCGCCGTGGGACGTCGCGCCGGTCGACGGGAAGGTGTGTATCGCCATGGCGGGCACGCACCAGATCTGGAGCGTCGCGCCCGATGGGAGCGACCTGCGCGTGCACTGCGGGAGCGGCGCCGAGGCGATCGAGGATGGCGCGAACGCGCGGGCGGCGCTCGCGCAGCCGATGGGGCTGACGGCCGCGCGGGGGCGGCTCTACTTCGCCGACGCGGAGTCGAGCGCGATCCGCTGGTCGGAGACCGATCTGGACGGCCGCGTCGAGACGATCGTCGGCACCGGCCTGTTCGACTTCGGCGACCAGGACGGCGTGGGCGACGCGGTGCGGCTGCAGCACGCGCAGGGCGTGGCCGCGGCGGCCGACGGCCGCCTGCTCGTCGCCGACTCGTACAACGGCGCGCTGAAGTGGCTCGATCCGCGGACGCGCGAGGTCACGACGTGGCTGCGCGGATTCCACGAGCCAGCCGGGCTCGCCGTCACGCCGACGCACGTGTACGTCGCGGACACGAACGCCCACCGCATCGTCGTCGTCGCGCGCGGCGACGGGTCGATGCGGCCGCTCGAGGTGCAGCTCTAGCGCGCGCCGGTCCCGACGCTCGCGAGGTTCTCGCGCAGGTGGGCGATGGATCGCATGCCGACGAGCGCCGTCGTGATCCCCGGCAGCGCGCGCACGAAGCCCAGCGCGCGCGCGGCGTCGCTGGGCGCGTCGGGAAAGAGCGCGCGCACCTGGTCGGGGAGCCCCTGCGCGAGCTGCCCCTGCATGAGCGTCGCGCTCGCGGTCACCGTCAGCCCGAGCGCGCGCGCGGCCTCGACCGGCGACACCGGCTCGCGCCCGTCGAGGACCTGCGTCGGCTCGCGGACCGCCTCCGGCATCGCGAGGCTCAGGGGAAGCTGCACGACGCGGAAGTGGTGTGCGTCGCCCGCGACCTCGTGGGCGATGGCGACGAGCTCGGGGAGCGAGAGGTGGCCCTTCGCGCCGGGCGCCACGCGCAGCCCGTTCCACGTGGCGACGCCGTAGACGCCGATGTCCCGGCGCCCCACCGACTCCTCCAGCGTGGCGAACGCCGCGCGCAGCCGCGCACGCAGCTGCTTCGGCGTGGTCGTGGCGAGCTGCTGCTCGGGGTTGTGGAGGTAGTAGACGTCGATCGTGCGCACGCCGAGGTTCTGCCGGCTGCGCGCGATGCAGTACTTGAGGAAGGTCGAGGCGAGGGAATGCCCGCCCGCCACGACGTCCTCGGGGGCGACCACACCCGCGTCGTGGAACTCGCGCTGCACGTACGCCTCGTACGCCTCGCGCGTCGCCGGCGGCTCGCCGTCGAGGGGGATGTAGCCGCCCTTCGAGCAGACCACGACTTCCTCGCGCGCGATCTCGCCGGCGTCGATCGCCTGCTGCAGCGCGAGGCACACGCTGCGCTCCGAGCGCTGGCACCGGTAGTTGATCGCCGTGTCGACGATGTTGATGCCGAGGGCGAGCGCCCGGCGGATCGCGGCGGTGTAGCGCGCGTCCTCGTCGTCGGTGCAGTCGCCGAGATAGGTGCCGATGCCGAGCGAGGAGACCGTGAGGCCGAAGGTCGTCTCGCGGTAGAAGCCCGCCTCGAACTGGTCGCCGTGCGCGGCGCCGTAGCGTGCGGTCGCCGCGCCGCTGGCGTGTGGGAGCGCCGGGCTCAGCGCCGTCGGTTGTGCGACGGGGGTGGTTCGCCTTTTCATTGTCGATCAATGGTTAACGTGCAGGCAGCCGCGGAAGCAAGGTGTCGAGACCGACGCGGCACTGGCGTTGCGGCGGTGCGGGCGCATCCGTCGCACACACACCCTCACTCAACATGCTCGTGAAGCTCACCCTCCCATTGTCGCTCCTCGTGCTGGCGGGCGGCTGCGTTCCGCATCACCCGCAGGTGCTCTCGCCGGTGCAGATCGACACCACGCACGCAGTGACGACCCCGCCAGCACTGCCCGGCGCCACTCCGCTCCGTGACACGACGACCGCGGACGAGTTCGCGCGGCTGGATCGGATGGACTGGCCGGGCCCGAACGCCTACCGCGACGCGTCCGGCGCACCGGGGCCGGAGTACTGGCAGCAGCGCGCGGACTACGACGTCGTCGCGACGCTCGACACGACGACCCGCACGATCCGCGGTTCGGTCACCATCCACTACACGAACAACTCCCCCGACAGCCTGCGCTTCGTCTGGCTCCAGCTCGACCAGAACCTCTACCGGCCGGAGAGCAAGGGCAGCGCGCTCTTCACCGCGGAGTCGCGCTGGGGCGTGCGCGGCTTCCAGGGCGGCTACGAGCTCACCGGCATCCAGGTGGACGGCCGGCCGGCGACGATCCGGGTGAACGACACGATGGGCCGCATCGACCTCGACTCGCCGATCGCGCCGAAGGGCGGGACGACGACGATCTCGATGCGCTACAGCTTCCGCGTGCCGGAGCACGGCTCCGATCGCATGGGGCGCGACAGCGCGCTGTACGAGATCGCGCAGTGGTATCCGCGCATGGCGGTGTACGACGACGTCCGCGGCTGGAACACGGACCCGTACCTCGGCCAGGGCGAGTTCTACCTGGAGTACGGCAACATCGACTACAGCGTCACCGTGCCGGCGGGCTACGTCGTGGCGGGGAGCGGGGTGCTCCAGAACCGCAACGAGGTGCTGACCGCGGCCGAGCGCGAGCGGCTCGACCGCGCGGTGCACTCGGCCACCATCGTGCCGATCATCACGCGCGAGGAGGCGGACGCGGCGAAGCACCGGGCCGTGCCGGGAACGAGGACGTGGCGCTTCCACGCCGAGCACGTGCGCGACGTGGCGTGGGCCGCCGCGCCCGATTTCCGCTGGGACGCCACGAGCTGGAACGGCATCCTCACCCAGGCGTTCTACGAGTTCCCGAAGGCCGGGCGCGCCTGGGAGACGGCGGCGGAGCAGACGCAGTGGACGATTCGCACCTACTCCGAGCTCTGGTACCCCTTCCCATATCCCCAGGCGACGTCCGTCGCCGGCCCGGTGGGCGGGATGGAGTACCCGATGTTCGTCATGGTCCACTACGGCTCGAACGACCCGAGCTCGACCTTCGGCACCATCGACCATGAGCACGGCCACGAGTGGTTCCCGATGGTCGTCGGCTCGAACGAGCGTCGTTATGCGTGGATGGACGAGGGGTTCAACACGTACATCAACACGTTCTCCAACGAGCGGCGGTACCCGGGCACGAACCTCTTCCCGTCGTACGTGCGGAACTGGCGGCAGGCGGTGGACTCCGGCACGCAGTCGCCGCTCATGACGCGCCCCGACCGGATCGACGCGAGCGCGCTCGGCGCGATCGGCTACCGCAAGCCCGCCGCGGTGCTGCTCGCCCTGCGCGACAACGTCATCGGGCGTGAGACGATGGACCGCGCGTTCCGCGAGTACGCCCGGCGGTGGGCGTTCAAGCACCCGACGCCCGCCGACTTCTTCCGCACCGTGGAGAACGTCTCGGGCGAGGACCTCGCCTGGTTCTGGCGGGCGTTCTTCTACGGCACCGACGTGCTCGACATCGGCATCGAGAGCGTGACGATGCGGCAGATCGGCGCGCAGCACGTGGTGGACGTCGTCCTGCGCCGCCATACGAGTGTGCCCTTTCCCGTCGCGATGCGTCTGAAACTGGCGGACGGCAGCACGCAGGACGTGCGACTGCCCGTCTCGATCTGGTGGCGACGGACGACCGCGCAGCCGTCGGTGACGCGGTACACGGCGGCGATCCCGGTGCGGAGCGCGGTGACCGGCGTGCGACTGTGGCCCGACCCGAACGTGCCCGACTGGAACGCGTCGAACGACACGTGGGGCGATGCGCCGCCCGCCGATCGTGGGCCGTCGACGGGTGGCGGCCTGACGACGCCGATCGGCGGTCAGGCGGCGAGCGGCCAGAGCCGTTGACGACGTCCAGTTTGGTAGCCGTCGCTGGCTGGATCGGTTAGATTGCGTGTCTCGCGGCCCGGCGGAGTGGAAGCCGGGCCGCGATCGTGTCGGCGGCGCCTCTTCGGCCGGCCGCGTTCTTCGTAACCCGCGTGGTGGAGTGTTCGCAATGCCAGGTTTTGGCGAATGGGCAGCTCGTTGGTGGATGCCGGTTCTGTTCGTGGTCGTCGCCGGCCATATCACCAACGTGTGCGTGACCCTCTTCCTGCATCGGGCGCAGACGCACCGTGGTGTGAAGCTGCACGCCCTCGCCGCGTACCCGATGCGCATCTGGCTGTGGCTGACCACGGCCATCGTGACGAAGGAGTGGGTGGCGTGCCATCGCAAGCACCACGCGTTCGCCGATCGCGAGGGGGATCCGCACAGCCCCGTCGTCGAAGGGCTGCGCGAGATCCTGTTGAAGGGCGCGTTCTACTACCGTCGGGCGGTGCGCCAGCCCGGGGTCCTCGACAAGTACGGCAAGGGCACGCCCAACGACTGGCTCGAGCGGCACCTCCTCTCCCGCCTGAACTGGGTCGGCATCACGGTGATGTTCGTCATCGACGTGTACCTGTTCGGCTTCTTCGTCGGCCCGATCGTCTGGGGCGTGCAGATGCTGTGGATCCCGTTCTGGGCGGCCGGCGTCGTCAACGGGATCGGCCACGCGCTGGGCTATCGCAACTTCAACGTGAAGGACGAGAGCCGGAACATCTCGCCGATCGCGATCTGGCTGGGCGGCGAGGAGCTGCACAACAACCACCACGCGGACCCGAAGTCGGCGAAGTTCAAGGAGAAGTGGTTCGAGTTCGACGTGGGCTGGATGTACATCCGCGTCCTGCAGGTGTTCGGCCTGGCGAAGGTCGAGTACGCCCGCGGCATCGACAAGTCGCACCACCTCGAGCTCGCGGCGTAACCTTCCCGGCGCCGCGCGCGCCGCGCCGATACGAAGCGCAGCACACCCCGGCCGGGAGCCACTCCCGGGCCGGGGTGTTTCGCTTTAGGCTCTCTCGTGTCCCCGGTTGCTGAAGCTCATCACGAGGTATTCCATGCCCGACGTCACCTGCACGCGCTGCGGCCAGACCCGCGCCGGCTTCGAGCGCGCCCCCTTTCCCGGCCCCCTCGGCGCGCGCGTGGTGGCCGAGATCTGCCAGGACTGCTGGTCGCAGTGGACGCGGCAGCAGATGATGCTGATCAACCACTACGGCCTGAACCTGATGGACCCGCAGGCGCGCAGCTTCCTCACGCGCAACATGGAAGCGTTCCTCTTCCGGGCAGGGCGCGAGGAGGACGTGGACACCTCCAGGAAGGGAAGCATCCAGTGGTGATCGGGTTGTCGCGGAGCTGGCCGATCCGCGTCCGGAGCCGCTAGTCGATGCGCACGCGGCGCTGCCAGTCGAGAAGCGCGCGGGCGATCGCCACGTTGTCCACGGCGAGGCAGTAGAGCTCCGCGAACGTCGCGGCCGAGCCGTGCCCGTCGACCTCGGCGATCACGGGCGGCTGATGTCCGGACCGCCGATCGGCATCCGTCCGGCGTTCGACGCAGACGCGAGTGCGGGGCACCTCGCGGTCGCCATCGACGTGATTCACCTGCTCGATGGCGACATAGCCGCCGCCGGGCAGGTCGCGACAGAAGAGCTGCGCGTCCAGCTTGACCTGTTCGTCGATCGTCATCACTCCTCCTGCTCCTTCAACTGCTGCAGGGCTCGGGCCACCGCCCGGGCGGTGTTGCGCCGCGCGATCGCCTCGCCCCACAGATCCCCGACGCGCTCGAGGCGCCGTGGCATCGTCCTGACCGTGAACGCGTCCAGACGCAGGCGGCCGGTCAGCTCGCCCCAGTCCAGGGGCGCCGAGACGGTCGCGCCGGCGTGGGCCCGCACCGAATACGCGCTGACCATGCTCTTGCCGCGCGCGTTCTGTTGCGCATCCACGTAGATGGTGCCTTCCGGTCGTGCGCCGAGGCGGCGCTGCGTCGTCGCCAGCTCGGGGCGTGCGCGGCTCACCCGTCGGGCGATGCCGTCGGCCAGCGACAGCGATGTCGCGTAGCCCGTGTGCCGCGGGAGGGGGATCGCGATGTGCACCCCGCGCGATCCGGACGTCTTCACGGCGGCGTGCAGACCGAGCGCCCGGATCTCGTCGCCAATCGTGCGCGCGAGCTCCACCACCCTGGCGAACGCGACGCCCTCACCGGGATCGAGATCGATCACGCTGAAGTCCGCGTCGTCACTGGATTCTACACGCGAGAGCCATGGATGAACAGCGATCGTGCCGAACTGGACCGTGTAGAGCAGCGTCGGCAGGTCGCCGCCGACCAGCCGCCGGGCAGGGCCCTCCGTGGTCGCTACCGTGGCCGTACGAACGCCGCGCGGCACGCGTGGACCGGCGTTCTGCTGGAAGAACGACGGTCCCTCGATGCCGTCGGGGTAGCGCTTGAGCGCGAGCGGTCGATCGCGCAGCAGCGGGAGCAGGACGGGGGAGACGAGCGCGTAGTAGCGCATGAGGTCCCCCTTCGTCACGCCATCGCCTGGAAAGTACGGCTTCCCGAGGCTGCTCACGTGAAGGGAACGGCCGCCGCCGAAGTCGATCGCGCCGTCGCCACCGTCGGCCTCGATGCGATCGAGCTGGTCGACGACACGCGCGGCCTGCGCGCCGGGATCGGTGCGCGCGCGTGCCTGCGCCGCGCGCGCGGGGCGTCGGGCACGGCCGGTACGCCCGCCGTCGCGACCATGGCGGCGAGCCGGCGCGAGGTGCTGCACGCTCTCGGCCTCTATCGTCACCTCGCGCGCGGGCTTGTCATCGCGCACGCCGAGGAAGATCGGCTGGCGCAGCTTTCCGTCGGCGGTCCACTCGGCGAACTTGACCTCCACGACGACCTTCGGCTGTACCCAGTGCGCGCGCTCGTTGGTGCGCGGCGGGTCGGCGAAGGGAGACGTGCGGCGCTCGATGCGGGTGAGGCGGCGGTGCATGTCCTCCAGGCTCGCGCGGTCGAAGCCGCCGCCGGTGTGGCCGGCGTAGCAGAGCTGTCCCTGCGCGTCGAAGTAGCCGAGGAGGATGGCGCCGAGGAACGGGCGGGAGCGGCGCGGCTCGGTGAAGCCGCCGACGACGAACTCGGCGCGGTGGAGGAGCTTGAGCTTGAGCCAGTCGGTGGAGCGGGCGCCGGGGACGTAGGGGGCGTCCACTCGTTTGGCGATGATCCCCTCCCAGCCGGCGGCGCGCGCGCGATCGAGGAGGCGGCGGCCGTCGCGGACGGTGGCGCCGAGGCGGAGCGCCGGATTCGGCGCCGGCTCCAGGACCGCCTCGAGGCGCTCGCGCCGTGTGGACCAGGGCTCGTCGAGCAGGACGTCGGCGCCGTCGCGGAGGAGGTCGAACGCGATCAGCGCCGCGGGATGCTCGGTGGCGCGGCGCGCGATCTCCGCCGCGTCGCGCAGGTGCATGCGCCCCTGCAGCGCCTGGAACTGCCCGGGCGCGTTCCGGTCGAGGGCGACGATCTCGCCGTCGAGGATGAGCGGCCGCCGCGTGCGCCGGCCGAGGGTACGGACGGCGGCGACGACCTCCGGGAACTGCGCGGCCTTGTCGCGACCGTTCCGGGTGAGGAGCCGGACGCGGGCGCCGGAGACGAAGGCGAGGACGCGCATGCCGTCGTACTTCGGCTCGTACGTCCACCCGCGGCCCGGGGGCAGCTCGTGGCCGATGGAGGCGGCCATGGGGCGCAGGCGCTCCGGCGCCAGCGCGGCGGCGCGCCTAACGCGAAAACGCCCCGACTCTCGTCGGGGCGTTTGTCGCTCGCGCATGCGGGATCAGACCTTCGTGACGTCCGCGGCCTGCGGGCCCTTCTGTCCCTGGACGATCTCGAACTCGACCCGATCACCTTCCTGCAGGGACTTGAAGCCGGAGCCTTGGATTGCGCTGAAGTGGACGAACACGTCGGGGCCGCCCTCACGCGAGATGAAGCCGTACCCCTTGGCATCGTTGAACCACTTCACCGTGCCGGTAAGACGAGCCATGAAACCGTACCTCTTGCAGAAGCTGTGATGCTCGATCCCGCTCGCGAGAGACGCGTCGTCGCTGACTCCCGTCCCCACTCACGTGATCCGTGCCGTGGACTCCGACCCGCGCCTGGTGCGAGCGGAGGATGTGCCTCAGCTGTCGGGCAAGTTCTGTGCAACTCGCCCGCCGAGCTGGGCCTCCTCCGAGCGCGAGCTCGGGGGCCGGAGTTCTGACGCGATGCTGTCGGGTACGGCGGCGCCGACGGGCGCCGCCTGGCTCGGCCGGCTAGGCGGCGCCGGCGACGTAGCGGGCGATGCGGCCGCAGGTCCGGCAGCGCAGGGTCACGTGCGACCGAGGCGGCGGCGGGAAGTCGTCCGGGGTCCGCTCGATCGGGCCGGAGCACGACGGGCAGCTCAGCGCCGTGCCGTTCCGATCGTTCACGATCAGGTGAAGTGCCTGTGCTGGGTTGTACGTAACCGGTCTCGGCTTCCGCATGAAGAGCCCTCCAATACTACGCCTGCTGGACCTGGGGAAATGTCGGCGCCGGACCGCCGCATCTGAAAACTAACCAGCAAACGTCATATAGCCAAGTACACCAGCAATTTGCGGTGTGAACTCGGCGTGTCCCGATACCCCTCCCGGTCGCCCGGCCTGGCCGACGACCGCAGACCCACGGGGCACCTCCTGATGATTCAACCCGCCGCCCACGAATTCCGTCACATTTTCCGGCGCGGAATCGTGAAAAAATGGCGGGCCTCCCGCTGGACGCGGGGACCCGCCATGCCGTAACCGCCAAAGCTTCGGACGTCCGCTAGCCCGACGCCCCACCAGCCCTCGCCGCCGCGGTCACTCCCATTCGTGCGGCCGTTTCCAGACGTGCCGGCCAAGCCGCCAGATCCGCCGGTCGGAGATCTCGCGTCCGCTCGCGAACGAATCCGGATCGCCGAAGGCGTCCATCATGTCGGTCGCCTTCGCCGAGGCCTCGTCCGCCCAGTGCACGATCTCCGCTTCCGTGGTCATGGGCAGCACGGGGCTCCCGAACTCGAGCGACCCATGGTGCGACAGGATCATGTGCTGGAGCTCGAGGAGCTGCCCCGGCGTGCACACCGACCCCGACTCCGCGACCCGCCGCTCCAGCATCAGGCAGCCGAGCACGATGTGGCCGAGCAGCAGGCCGCATGGCGTATGACCGAAGCCGCCGGGGCCGATCTCGTACGCCTCGACCTTGCCGATGTCGTGCAGCATCGCGCCAGCGACCACGAGGTCGGTGTTCGCGTGCATCGTCTTCGAGATCTCGCGGGCGATGTGCGTGACCTCCGACACGTGCAGCAGCAGTCCGCCAAGCTGGGCGTGGTGCCCGGCCGTGGACGCGGGCGTCTTCTCGAACGCCAGACGGAACGCCTCGTCGCCGAAGAACAGGTCCAGCACGTCCCGAACGGTCCGCGACTCGACCTCGCGCCGCATGCGGTCCATGAACGCCCACAGGCGCGTCCGGTCGCCGTCGATGCTGGGGAGGAACTGCTCGGCCTTGAACAGCTCGTCGGGGAGGACGCGGATGGGCGCGGTGAGGGAGATCTGCTTCTTCCCCGCGCCGTTGCGGCCGTAGAGGGTCACGTCGCCCACGGCCTGGACCACCTTCCCGGCGCGCACGCCGTCGGCCCATTCGAGCTGGTTCGACCAGATCGGGGCCGTCTCGATGCGGCCGGTGGCGTTGCCGAGCGTGAGCACGACGTACGGATCGCCGGCGTTGGTCTTCTTCTCGATGCGGTCGAGCACGAGCAGCTCGTGCTGCACGCGGTCGCCGGGCGTGAGGTGCGGGATGACGAGGGGAGGCATGGTCGCGACTACGCCAACGCGCCGCGCCGGGGCCGATCAGCCGACATACACGATCTCTCCTTCATCGTCGATTCCGAGCTCCTGGACGGCGCCACAGATGCCGCAGACCTTGGTGGCCTGCCACGCGATGTTCAGCGACTCCCGCTGCTCCCGGGCCGCGGGCTTGACGGACACCTTCTTGTACGAGTACTCGCCGCAGTTCTCGCACGCGTGCGCCTTGGCGACTCGTTCGGCGCGCTCGCGCGTGATCTTGGTCAAGGGTCAGCGCTCCGTCGAGTCCTTCCCGCTGTCGACGAGCGTGCGCGGCAACGCACCGGGGAGCGGGGGGGTGTACTGCGGCGACGTCGCGGGCGGCGTTGCCGGCGGGCGGGCGGAGGTCGCGGCCGCCGCCCCGGCTGCCCCCGCCGCGCCGAGGAGCGCACGCAGGCCGCCGACGGCGCCGAGGACGCCCGTCGCTTCGGCGGGGAGGAAGATCGTCGTCCCCTTCCCTTCCGTGATGCGGGGAAGCGCTTCGAGGTACTTGAGGCCGAGGAGATACATCGACGCCTCGCCCGGCGGGAGCGCATCCGCCACGCGGCGAATCGCCTCCGACTCCGCCTGCGCCATCGCCAGCCGCGCCTCGGCGAGGCCCTGGGCGCGGAGCACCGCCGCTTCCTTCTCGCCCTCGGCCTTCTGGATCTGCGCCTCGCGCTGCCCTTCCGCCTCGAGGATCGCCGCCGACTTGCTCCCCTCGGCGGTGGTCACGGCCGCGCGGCGCTCCCGCTCCGCGCGCATCTGCATCTCCATCGACTGCTGGATGTCGCGCGGGGGCTCGATCGCCTGCAGCTCGACGCGGGTGACGTCCACCCCCCAGCTCAGCGCCGCCTCCTCGATGACGTCGCGCATGCGCTTGTTGATCATCTCGCGGCTGGCGAGCGTCTGGTCCAACTCCATCTCGCCCACGATGTTGCGCAGCGTCGTCCGCGTGAGCGTCTCGAGGGCGAAGGGGAGGTTCTGCACCGCGTACGTCGCCTTCTGCGGATCGGCGACGCGGTAGTACAGGACCGCGTCGATGTCGATCGTGACGTTGTCCTTCGTGATCACCGGCTGACTGGGGAAGCTCAGGACCTGCTCGCGGAGATCGATGCGCGTCGTCGTGCGCGAGGCGATGCGCTTCTGCCCCCCGACGTCAGCCTCGAGGAACCGGACGTCGATGGCCCTCGGCCGCTCGATGAAGGGGATCAGGACGTTGAAGCCCGAGCGGGCCACGCGATGGAACCGTCCGAGCCGCTCGATGACCATCACCTCGGCCTGGCCGATCACCTTGAGGGAGTTGGTGACCGTGAACAGCACGACGACCGCGATGAACGCGAGGAACAGGATGCCGAACGTCATGGCGAACTCCGGAGGGGTGCCCTGCTCATTGTACCAGTCGGCGTGAGACGTGGCAACGAGTGACTCTTACCCGCGGGTCCGGATAGTGCTATCGTCGGAGCGATCCGCGTCAGCGAACCCTCGAGGAGATTGCGCCATGGCGACGAAGACGACGAAGGGTGCGAGGAAGGCCCGGAGCACCGGTGGCTCCAAGACGTCCACGAAGCGGCCGACGGCGCGCGCGAAGGGCGGCGCGGCGAGCCGCAAGGCGTCGGCGACGAAGGCGGCGCCCCGTACGCGTGGTGGGGCAACGAAGGCGGCGGCGACCCGGGGAGCCTCCTCGACCCGGGGCAGCAAGGCGGCGGCGAAGCGCGGGCCCGCAACGAAGGCCTCGGCGACGAGATCCGCGGGCATGAAGTCCGCCGCGACGAAGACCACGGCGGCGAAGAAGGCCGCGCCGAAGCAGAAGGCCGCGAGCCGGCGTGCGGCGCCGGTGCAGGCGGCACAGGCGGCGCTCGACCGCGTGGCGCGCGTGGCGAAGGAAGTCGCCCAGCAGGCGACGACCGCCGTGACTGAAGGCGTGGGCTCGATCAGAGAGATGGGGGAGAACCTGGTCGACCGGGTCACCGGCTGACCGCTCCGGGGCGCCCGCTGCGTGCGGGCGCCCCGCCATGCTCCTCGAGCCAGTCGCCAAGGAGCTGGAAGAGCCGCTCGCGGCCGAAGTCCACGGTCAGCACGTGCCCGGCGCCTTCCACCCAGACGATCCGCTTCTCCTGCGCGCCGAGCCGGGCGAACGCACGCTCGGCATCGGCCGCGGAGATCCGGTTGTCCTCGCGCGACTGGACCACCAGGGTCGGCGCGTGGACCGCGGGGAGCGCGGCCCACGCGCTCCGCGCGGTGCGCTGGAGCGCCCGCAGCGCACGCGGAGGGAAGTAACCATAGCCGAGGCTCCGGTCCCGCTCGGCGGGATCCCTGACCGACCCCGGGCTCCGGGAGCTGGGATACGGCTGCACGAGCGTCCACAGGGGCGCGAGCCGGGCCACCCACCGAAGCATCCGCGGCATCGCCAGGTAGGGCGCCACGAGCGCCAGGGCAGGGAGATCGGGCGTGAGGGCGGCCACCTGGACGGCCAGCGCGCCTCCCATGGACTGTCCGACGATGGCGACCCACGCGTGCTCGCCGCGCAGCGCTCGATAGGCGTCGAGGGCCGCCGCGCGCCAGCGCTCCGCCGAGCTGCGCGCGAAGTCGCGGATGGTCGTGCCGTGCCCGGGCAGGAGGGGCACGTGGACGGTGAAGCCGCGCGCGTGGAGGTGCTCGGCGAGGTACCGCATCGACTGCGGCGTATCGCCGCCGCCGTGCAGCAGGAGCACGGCGGCACACCCGCCGGGAAGCCGGATCTCGCCCGCGCCTGCCACGACGCCACCGGGGCCGAGCGGGCGTTCGAGGAGGGCGCGCCGCTCGATCGCGCGCGCGGCGCTCCGGCGCCACGCCGCGAGGACGACCAGTGCGGCGAGGGTGGCGAGCGCGATCGGCATCTAGACGGGGTCGGGCGGCGGGCGAGGTGCGCGGAGGACGGGAGCGGGCCCCGCGAATATAAACGCCCGCCCGGCACGACACCGGGCGGGCGTTTCGATGTGGACGGTCGGCTACTGCAGCGACTGCGGCGCGCGCTCGTCGAAGGCGGACAGCGCCAGGGCACTCTCCAGGGGCCCCTGCTCGACGCGCTCGGCGAGCTCGTTGAGCGGCGCGATGATCAGCGTGCTGCCCTTCCGCTCGACGAGGCCATCGCTGGCGAGGCGGCCGAGGACGAGCGACACCGACTCGCGCGTCGCGCCGACGAGCTCGCACAACAGCCGGTAGCGCGCGGTGCAGAGGACGATGCGGCCGTCCTCGCGCGTGAAGGTGTTGTTGCTCGCCATGCGCGCGAGCGTGGTGATCAGGCGCTGCTCGACGCTGAGCGTCGTGAGCTCGCGCAGCTTCTCGAGCAGCGCGGTGCGCTCGGCGGCGAGCTGGCTCACGAGGGCGAGCGCGTGCTGCGGCTGCTCGCGCACGAAGGCGCGGAAGCGCGCCGTGCTGAGGAACAGCGTCTCGCTCTCGTCGTCGGCGCGCGCGTCGGTTGCATAACGCGCGGCGGGCGACAGCCCCTCCGAGCCGAACGTCTCGCCCGGCGTGGCGATCCACGGAACGAACCCGCGGCCGGCGCGCACGCGGCTGCGCAGCACCACGCGGCCACGCGTCACGACGAAGAGACCGTCGGCAGGCGTGCCGCGCTGGTAGATCGCGAACCCTGCGGGCCACGTGGCCCGTGCCGCGTAGGAGACGAGCGCCTCGCGTTCGGCCTGTCCCAGGCGCGCGAGACCTCCGCTCAGTGTGTCAGCCACAACTGTCCTCGCTTCGTGCAACGCCCGTGAGGGTTGCAATGTCTGGGCCGCTCTTGACACGGGAGCACCGACCATCCTCTGTTGCTAGGCCCAGGCGCGTCATGCACGATGCGCTGCCCGCCGATGAGCAGCGCGGCTCAACACGCCGGCCGGGGCCGTACTCATGACACCAGCGGGCTCCGCGAACGGCGTCCATGCTGCGGGACGCGCGCGCTCCATCCTGATCCTCGGCCCCGACGCCGTGCTGGCCGCTGCGCCGGCGACGCCGGTGCAGCTGGCGCACGCGTGCCTCGCCGCAGGCTACGACGCCGCGGTGCCGGCGAGCTGGGGAGACGAGCTCATCGCCGCCGCGGTGCTGCGCGAGCTCCGCGGACGCGAGCGCGGGCCGGCGATCCAGTGCAGCTGTCCGCTCGTGGCGCGGCGGCTCCTCTCGCTAGGCACGGAGCTGCGCCCCTTCCTCGTCTCGCTCGTCTCGCCGCCCGTCGCCGCCGCGCGCTACCTGCGCGCGCTGCACGCGCCCGTGCGCCTGCGCATCACGTACGTCGGGCGCTGTCCGTGCGCGGTGGACGAGGACATCGATGCGCGGCTCACCCCCGAGGAGCTGCTCGCGCTGTTCGCCGATCACGCGATCACGCCGAGCGAGCAGCCCGACGCGTTCGACTCGGTGCTCCCGCCCGACCGGCGCCGCTTCCGGTCGGAGCCGGGTGGCGTGCCGAGGCGCGAGGCGCTGAGCGCGATCGGCGGCCGCGAGCTCGTGGAGCTGGACGGGGGCGATCTCTCGCTGGAGCTCGGCCAGCTCCTGCTCACGGGTGGGAACGTGCTCGTCGATCTCGCGTCGACGCTCGGCTGCGTGTGCAGCGGCGCGGAGCCGGCGGTGTCGACGCCAGCCGAGGAAGCACGCGCGCGAATCGCCGCGCTCGAACCGCCGCTCGCCACGGGACCGGTGGTGGACGAGAGCGTGCCGGTTCGCCTGGAGCTGCCCGTATCTCCGCCGGCGCGACCGATGCCGGAGATCGAGGCGGCGGTCCCGGTGACGCCGGCAGCGGACCTGTGGACGGCGGAGGCGGGGGCGTTGACGGGGTCGCATCCTGACGGGGAGCGGGATTCTCTCGCCGCGTCGGGTGTGGCGCTGCCGCCGGACGCGGTCACACCCGGTGTCCGGCGGCGCTCTCCGGGCCAGGGCATCCGGGCGTTCGCCGGCCCGCTGCCGACGGCACGGGGGGCGGAGGGACGGCCGCTCCCGCGCGCCTACGTGGCGCGGCGCCGGTCCTCGCCCCGCGGCCTGCGGGCGATCACCGGCGAGCTCGCCCCGATACCGCGGAGCAACGGGGCGCCCGCACCGGCTGGCGAGGCACCAGCCCTGTCGCGAGAGACGGTCGAGGCGCCGGCGGCCGCCCCGGCGGCAGTGGCGCCTCCCGAACCGCTCCTGGAGACGGAGCGCGTGACGGCGCCGGAACCGGTGGTGCCACCAGAGCCCGCAGCCTCGGCCGAGCCGGTGCCCGCCTCCACGCCCATCGACGCGGACGAGCCGTCGGAAGCGCCCGCGGTCGCGGCAACACCGCAGCCCTGGGCCGCGGCGGCCGCACACACGCCGGCGCCGAGCGCGCGTCCCGCGCCGCCCGAGCCGGCGCCCGGCGCCCAGGGCGGCGCCGAGCGCGGGCACACCTCGGTGGCTTTCTGGCTCGCGCTCCTCGTGCTGGCGAGTGCGGCGCTGGGCGCGGTGATCAGTCGGCTGCTGTGGTGAGCGCGGTGCGCGCCGCGTCGAGCGCGTGCGCCGCCGCGTCGAAGCGCGACGCCAGGTCCGCGATCTCGCGCGCCGTGAGCGTCGCGTCGCCGGCGCGGATCGCCTCGTTGATCGACGGCAGCGCGATGTTGGCGTAGCCGTTGTCCTCGTCGGCGGCGTAGATCAGGTTGCGGAACCAGGGCCGCGTGCGCAGCCCCTCCGGCCGCGTGAGCGCCCGCTCGACCCCCAGCAGCTCGCGGTTCGTGCTCGCCAGCACCGCCTTCGACGGAGAGCCCGCGAGGACCGAATCGCGCGTGTGGGCGAACGTGGTTGCCGCCTGCTCCATCCGGTCGATCGCCGCCGACAGCGCGGCCGTCGACGCGCTCCAGTGCCGCGCGGCGATCGCGCGATCGATCGGCGGGAGATAGCGGCGCATCGTGCGCGCGTACTCGGCGTAGTCGTATGGCAGCACGTCGGCGTCGGCGAGGCGCAGCACCATGGCCGCCGCGATCCGGCCGGCCGTCGCGTGATAGGCGAAGCCCGGATCGCCGAACCTGCTCATCCACGCGCGGTCGTCGTACTGCGAGTGATACACGCCGCCCGGGCCGCCGAAGCCCCACTCCAGGATCGGGATGCCGAGGTGGTTGTAGAAGCCGGCGAAGTCCGAGCCGCCGCCGGGATCGCTCATCTGCGGCTCGGTGGTGTCCGGCGCCGCCGTCGCGCGGCGCCACTCGGCGTAGACGGTCCCGTGGCCATCCGGGTCGGGCACCATGCTGGCGACGTCGCGCAGCGTCGCACGCAGCGAGGGCGAGCCGCCGCCGCCGAAGCTCGGTCCCTGCGCAGCCACGTCCTGATTGAGGTACGCGACCGCCTCGTTCGCGAGGCGGAGGCTGTCCTGCTCGACGAACTCGGTGGACCCGATGAGCCCCCACTCCTCGGCATCCCACGTGGCGAAGACGATCGTGCGCTTCGGGCGGTGGCCCGCCTTCACCTCCTCGGCGACGGCGCGCGCCGCCTCGAGCACGCTCACCGTGCCGCTCACGTTGTCCGCGGCGCCCGGTCCCCACGCGTCGCGATGTCCGCCGATGATCACCAGCTCGTCGGGGAACTCGCTCCCGCGCACGACGCCGAAGGTGTCGTAGATCGGCTTGTACGGCTTCGTCGCGCGATCGTCGCGCACGACCACGCGCGCGCGCACCGGACCCGGGCCCGTGTGGTAGCGGAAGCCCAGACCTCCCTGCCAGCCCTGGGGCAGCGAGCCGCCGCGCAGGAGCCGGAGGAGCTGCGACGCGTTCGCGTACCCGATCGGCACCACCGGGATGTGCGGGATGTCCATCGCGCTCTCCGGCAGCCGCTTCGCCCCGGCGGTGCTGGGGTACTCGGGCGTCGACGGATCGCCGTTGATGTTGAGGATGCTGCCGCGCTGCACGCCCGCCGGCGGGCGCATCGGCCCGGCGGGGTAGACGTCGCCGCGCGCGTAGCCGTCGTCCTGCGGATCGCTGTAGATGAGCAGCGCCGCCGCGCCGTGCTTCTCGGCCTCGCGCGCCTTGATGCCGCGGAAGGAGCGGCCGTAGCGCGCGACGGCGATCTTCCCCTTCACGGAGATGCCGAGCGAGTCGAGGTGGGCGTAGTCCTCGATCAGCCCGTAGTTCACGTAGACGATCTCGCCGGTGACGTCGCCCTGACCGCTGTAGCCGTTGACCGTCGGATACTGCGGCAGTCGCGACGAGGGGTCGCCGGGCACGGGCGGCTCGGCCAGCGAGAGCTCGCGCGGATCGGGCGACACGCGGTAGACGTGGACCTCGGTCGGGTGCGGCATGAACACGTCGTACGTCCGCACCTGCGTCTCGAGTCCCCACTTCCGCATCTGGCCGACGACGTAGTCGCGCGTGCGCGCCTGGGCGGGCGTGCCGGAGACGTGCGTCTCGGCGGAGAGCACGCGCGACAGCTCCGAGGCGCTCTCCGGCGACGGACGGGCGATGGCATCGCGTTCGAGCTCGCGCTCACGCGCGGTGGACGAGGCGGTGTAGCCGGTCAGCGGTTGCTGCGCCGCGAGCGGCGCGCGCGCCAGCGCGACGATGGCGAGCGATCCGAGAACGGTCAGCGGGCGAGGCAGGGGCATCAGGTGGTCGGGTGAGGTGGGACGGTGCGGGGAGCGCGACGGAAGCTATTCGCGCGCGGCGCTGATGTTCAGTCGCCAGTAGTCGAGCGTGAGCGGCGGATCGTCGTGGCGCGCCGCGTCGGTGAGAACGTCGAGGAAGCGGTCGCGCAGCGCCGGTTCGCGCAACCGTGCGAGAAAGGTGCGCAGGACCACGGTCCGGAGAAAGTCGCGGTAGACCTCGGCCGACGGGAACGCGGTCGGCTGCGCCTCGAGCCAGCAGCGCACGCGGGAGAATCCGGCGTCGCGCAGCCGCGCCTCGGTCGTCGCGACGTCGGCGAATTCCCACGTCTCCACCCAGCCGTCGTGCGCCCCGCGCCATGGCTCCTCGGCGCTCAGTGCTCGCGCGCGATCGAGGAGGCGCGCGAGATTGGGTCCGCCGCCGCACTGCGCCTCGAGGCGGCCACCAGGGCGCAGCACGGCGCGCAGGCCGGCGAAGAGCTTCGGGTGATCGCGCACCCAGTGAAAGGTCGCCGTGCTGAAGACGACGTCGAACGCCTCCCGGAACGGGAGGGCGACGAGGTCCGCGCAGACGACCGCCCACGCGCCGCCGGCGGCGGTCGCGGCCTGCGCCATGGTGGCCGCCGCCCTGTGGACCATCGGCTCGGAGAGGTCGGCGCCGACGACGAACCCCGCGCGCACGCGCGCCGACAGCTCGGCGGTGAGCCGCCCGGAGCCGCAGCCCGCGTCGAGCACGCGCTCGTCGCCGTCGAAGGCGATGCGCTCGAGCACGCGCATGCCCCACGCGAACTGCGGGTCGGAGAGCCGGTGGTAGGCGGCGGCGTCCCACTGCTCAGTCATACTGCTCCATCGCGAGCTGGATCGCGGCCCGGAGCCGGGCCTCGCGGTGCGGACCCTCCGGCACGCTCGCCGCGATCGCGCCGAACTGGCGGAGCATCTCGCCCTCGACGAACGGATCGCGCTCGCGGACGCCGAGCCCGTCGAGCGCTCGTTCGGCGAGCGCGCGCAGGAGGTTCCGGGTGTCGGGAGCGAGCGCGTCGAGCGAGGGGGGCTCGGGCGGCGGCGGTGCCTTCTCGCGCTTGCGCTTCGGCGACTCCCAGAGCGCGTGCACCGGCGCGAGCGTGACCACGAACGACCCCGCCGTGTGCTCCTGGTGCTCGGCGACGACGCCGCGCCGCTTCAGGGAGTGCAGCAGGCGGATGACCGCCTCGCGCACGGGCGAGATGCCGTCGGGGCTGTGGCTGCCGCGGCCGGTGATGACGAGCACCTCGCCGGCGCGTTGCACCTGCTGCTGGCGCAGCCACGCTTCCGCCCGCGCCGTTGCGTCGGCGGCGGTGGGCAGCGACTGGCGGAGGTTCAGCGTGCGCTCCGGCCCGAAGCGCACCTCGTCGAACGCCTGGCGCAGTCCGGACAGCGGCACTCCGCGACGGGAACGGGACACGGCGGCTGCGCGGGCTCGCGGTTCAGCGGTTCAGTGGTCGCGGCGCCGGCTCACGCCGCGCGGGTAGCCATCGCTTCGGTGTGCACGAGCGACGGCGCCGCCGAGGCGGCGGCGGCCACCGGCTCCTTCAGCTCGCCCGGCGCCGGCGCGAGCGCCGTCCGCAGGTTGCGCGCGAAGCAGGTCTCGTTGCACGCGAAGCGGCGGCTGCAGCCGAGGCAGTCGCGGCGGATCTTCTCGGGGTAGCGCGCGCGGTCGACCCGCACGTAGCCGATCGCCTCGAAGAAGGCGGGCTGCAGCGTGAGCGCGAAGACGTCGTAGATGTCGCGCTTGAGGGCCAGCCGCTCGACCGCGCGGACGATCGCGCGGCCGAGCCCCTTGCCGTGCACGTCGCGCGCGACGGCGATCGCCGCGATCTCGGCGACCGACGGCGAGTACTCCTTCAGCGCGCCGCACCCGACGATGTGGCCGTAGGCATCCACGGCCACGACGTAGTCGTCGATCGCGAGCGCCACCATCTCCGGCGACCGGCGCAGCATCAGCATCTCGTCGGCGAACTGGTTGTTCAGCCGCGAGATCGCTTCGGCGTCCGCCTCCCGCGCCGGGCGGATGCGGATGTCCGGCGCCATCAGAGCACCGATTCGAGAATCGCGAGCCCCTGGGCGAGCTCCTCGCGCGTGGCGACGAGGGGCGGCAGCAGACGCACGGTGTACTCGCCGGCGGTGCAGGTGAGGAGCCCGGCCTCCATCGCCTGGCTCACGACGTGCGCCGCCGTGCCCGTGACGTCGATCCCCCACATGTAGCCCACGCCGCGCACGGCGCGGATGTGCCCCGTCCGCTGGCCGATCTCCTCGAGCTGCTTGCCGAACCACGCGCCGTTCTCGCGGACCTGGGCGAGGAGCGCGGGATCGGAGAGCCGGTCGAGGACGTACTGCGCGACTGAGGTGACGAAGGGGCCGCCGCCGAAGGTCGTGCCGTGGTCGCCGGGCTTCACCGCGGCCGCGATCTCGTCGGTGACGAGGATCGCGCCCATCGGCAGGCCGCCGGCGATCGGCTTGGCCAGGGTGAGGATGTCCGGCGTGATGCCGAGCCGCTCGTACGCGAAGAGCGACCCCGTACGACCGAGGCCGCACTGGATCTCGTCGAAGACGAGGGCGATCTGCCGCTCGCGGGTGATGGCGCGCACCTCGCGCACGAAGTCGGCGTCGAGCACGCGCACGCCCCCCTCTCCCTGCACGGGCTCGAGAATCAGGGCGGCGACCGTCTCCGGATCGAGCGCCGTGCGCAGGTCGTCGAGGTCGCGCTCGACGATCGTCACGCCGCCGGCGAGCGGCCGGAAGGGGAGCCGGTACGCGGGGCGGTCCGTCGCCGCGAGCGTGGCGAAGAGCCGGCCGTGGAAGGCGCCGCGCAGGGCGACGATCTCGTGCTTGGCGGGATGGACGCTCTTCCCCCACCGGCGAGCGAACTTGAACGCGCCCTCGTTGGCCTCGACGCCCGAGTTGCAGAAGAAGACCTTGTCGGCGAAGGACTTCGCGACGAGCGCCTCGGCGAGCCGACGCCCCGGCGCGGTCTCGTACAGGTTCGACACGTGCACGAGGCCGTCCGCCGCCTCGTGCAGCGCCGCGACGAGCCCCGGATCGCCGTAGCCCAGCGCGTTGACCGCGATGCCGGCGACGAAGTCGAGGTAGCGCTTCCCGGTGGCATCCTGGAGATACACGCCCGATCCACTCACGAACTCGACCGGCGCGCGCTTGTACGTGTGCACGAACACGTCCGGTCGCGACGCGGTCGCGGCGGGCGACGCGGTCGCGGGCGTGGACTCGTTCTGCGTCAGGCTGAGGGCGGATGCGGTCATTTCGTTCCTCCGTCGGGCACGATCGTCGTGCCCCGCTGCAGATCGGTGATTCCCTTCAGGTCGGCGATGCGCACCCGCTCGACGCCGCCGTCGAGCGCGGCGGTCGCGGCCTCGAGCTTCGCCGCCATCCCCGCCTTCGCGGTGCCGTTGGCGATCAGCGCGCGCGCCGTCGCGGCGTCGAGTCGCGCGATCGGTCCGCCGTCCACGAGCACGCCTGGCACGTCCACCACGAGCAGCAGCTCGTCGGCGGCGAGGGCGACGGCGATCGCGGAGGCCGCGTCGTCGCCGTTGACGTTGAGCGCGCGCCCCAGCTCGGCCGAGGCGTTGCGGCTCACCGGCGAGATCACCGGCAGATAGCCCCCGTCGAGCAGGTGCCAGATGAGCGACACGTTGATGCGCTGCGGCGCGCCGACGTGGCCGAGCCGGTCGGAATCCAGCGGCGTGGCCATGATGAGCGACGCGTCCTCGCCGGAGAGGCCGATGGCCTTCACGCCGCGCCCGACGAGGCTGGAGACGAGGCGCTTGTTGGCACTCCCCGAGAGCGCCATGCGCACGATCTCGATGTCCTGCGCCGTCGTGACGCGGCGGCCGTTCACGAACTGCGTGCTCCCGCCGAGCGCCTTCTGGAGCGTGCTCACCTCGTCGCCGCCGCCGTGGACGACGACGAGCGTCGCGGGCGCGCCGTCGGGCACCTGCAACGCGGCGTCGGCGATCAGCGCCGCCAGCTCCGGATCGCCCTGCGGCCGGCCGCCGATCTTGATGACGCGCGTCATGCGGGCAGCCCCGCGGTCTCGGGGAGACCGAGCATCAGGTTCGCGTTCTGCACCGCCTGGCCGGCGGCGCCCTTCACGAGGTTGTCGAGCGCGCAGAGCACGAGCAGCGTGGGCTGCCGCACGCCGGCGAGGGGCTTCGCGGCGATGCGCACGACGTTGCGGTACGCGACCTCGCGCAGCGTCGGCGGGTCGTCGGCGACTTCGATGAACGGCTCGCCGGCGTAGCGTTCGCGCCAGGGCGCGAGCACGTCGGGCAGCTCGCGCGCGAGCGGCACGGTGATGGTCGAGAGGATGCCGCGCGCGACGGGGAGCAGGTGCGGCGTGAAGACGAGGTCCGCGTCCGCGCCGAGCTCGCGCGCCACGACGCGCATCTCGTTGAGATGCCGGTGCGTGTTGCCGATGCCGTACGCGCGATAGTCCTCGGTCACCTCGGCGAAGAGGAGCTCCCGCTTGGGGGAGTTGCCGGCGCCGGTGACGCCGCTCGCGGAGTTGATGATGACGGCGGCACCCGGCGCGACCAGCCCGCGCTCGATGAGTGGGGCGAGGGGGAGCAGCACGGAGGTGGGATAGCAGCCCGGGTTCGCGACCACCTCGGCGCCGGCGACGCGCCCGCGCATGATCTCGGTGAGGCCGTAGGGCACGCCCTCGCAGCCGTTGCCCGGCCGCAGGTCGTGCGAGAGGTCGACGACCCGCGCGCCGGCATCGTGCGCGCGCGTCACCCACTCGCGCGAGGCGCCGTGAGGGAGGGAGCTGAACACGAGCTCGGCCTGGCCGAGTGGCGCATCCTCGGTCGCGACGAAGCGCACGTCGCGGCCGCGGATGCGGACCGTGGCGCCGCGCTGCTCGTTCGCAGTGGCGAAGGCCAGCTCGAACGAGGGATGGTTGTGGATGAGGGCACAGAGCTCGCGGCCGGCATAGCCGCTTGCCCCCAGCACGCCGACGGGTATTTTATTCACCCGGAATGCATAATCATGCACCTGCCCCCCGTCAATCCTTCTCCCATGGAGACCCAGTGGCGCGCACAGACGGCACCGGTCCCGCCCGCGACGCAGCCCCCGGCAAGCGAGAGCGACAGAACGCCATCCTCGAGCTGGTCGGCACCCACGTCATAGGCAGCCAGGAGGAGCTCCGTCGGCACCTCCAGGCCCGCGGCTGGCAGGTGACCCAGGCGACCCTGTCGCGCGACCTGCGGGAGCTGGGCGTGGTGCGCGTCCCGACCGACGACGGCCTCCGCTACGTCCTGCCGGAGCGGCTGGGCGACGAGGCTAAGATATCGCTGGAAGGGCTCTTACCAGAGCTCTTCTCCCGGATCGACGGGGTGAGCGAGCTGCTGGTGCTCCATACCCTGCCCAGCGGGGCCCAGCCGATCGCCGAGGCGGTGGATGCCCAGGGCTGGCCGGAGATCCTCGGCACCATCGCGGGGGAGAATACCATCCTCATCGTCTGCCGCTCGGCGGAAGCGCGACAGGTCCTGACGGACCGGCTGCTCAGGCTGGCGCAACGGGCTTGAGGCCGCCCGGCGCTCCCCCTCCAATCGGTAGTGGCGCCACGTATTGACGCTGCCCGATCGCATGATTAAATATGCGGTGCGTTTGCATAAACTTGCGACATCGAGGAGCGCCAATGCCCAAGACCATAGTGCTCGCCTACTCCGGCGGGCTCGACACGTCCATCATCGTCCCCTGGCTCAAGGAGAACTACGACGCGCGCGTCATCTGCGTCGCGGCGGACATCGGTCAGGGGATCGGTGAGCTGGCCGGCGTCCGGGCGAAGGCGCTCGCCTCCGGCGCCGAGGAGTGCTACGTGGAGGATCTCCGCGAGGAGTTCGTCCGCGACTACATCTTCCCCACGCTCCGCGCCGGGGCGGTCTACAACCGGAAGTACCTGCTCGGCACCTCGATGGCCCGGCCGCTCATCGCGCGGCGCCAGGTCGAGGTCGCGCGCCAGGTCGGCGCCGACGCGCTCGCCCACGGCTGCACCGGCAAGGGCAACGACCAGGTGCGCTTCGAGCTGACCTACGCCGCCTTCGCGCCCGACCTCCCGGTCATCGCGCCCTGGCGCGAGTGGGACATCCGCAGCCGCGAGGACGCGATCGCGTACGCGGCCGCGCGCAACATCCCGGTCGCCGCGACGAAGGAGAAGATCTACTCGCGCGACGCGAACCTCTGGCACCTCTCGCACGAGGGCGGGATCCTCGAGGACCCGAACGCGGCGCCGCCGGAGGACCTGCTCCAGCTCACCGCGCAGCCGACGGCCGCGCCGGATGCGCCGGAGGTGGTGGTGATCGGCTTCGAGGCGGGCACGCCGGTGTCGGTGAACGGCGAGCGGCTCGGCCCCGTGGAGCTGATCGCGGCGCTCAACGCGATCGGCGGCACGCACGGCGTGGGCGTCGTCGACCTGGTCGAGGACCGCATGGTCGGCATGAAGTCGCGCGGCGTCTACGAGACGCCGGGCGGGAGCCTGCTGTACGCCGCGCACAGTGAGCTCGAGCAGCTCGTGCTCGACCGCCGCACGCTGGCGGCCAAGGACGTCATCGCGCCGCGTTATGCGGACCTCGTGTACGAGGGCCGCTGGTGGACGACGGAGCGCGAGGCCTACGACGCCTTCGTCGGCGTGACGCAGGAGCGGGTCACCGGCACGGTGTCGCTGCGCCTCTACAAGGGGGCGATCGCCGTGGTCGGGCGGAAGAGCGACCACGCGCTGTACGACGAGCGCTTCGTCACCTTCGGCGAGGACGACGTCTACCAGCAGAGCGACG
>CAMLIT010000033.1 GCA_946480295.1 uncultured Gemmatimonadota bacterium | reverse complement strand
GAGAAGTGCCCCGAGTGCGGCTACGTGGGCGCGGAGATGAAGTTCACCAAGGCGCGCGGCGACTACCGGAAGTGCCTGAAGTGCGGCAACGAGTGGGACGCGCCGAAGCCGGAGGACAGTGCGGAGGAAGCATTGGCGGGATGAGGGTCGAGGGTTCAGGGTCGAGGGTCGAGGGTCGAGTAGTGGTGTAGTGATGTAGGAATGAGGAACGAGTGACGCTATTTCTATTTCCTGATTCCCATCCCACGAGTTCCTGCCCTTTCTCGACCCTCGCCCGTCGACCCTCGACCCTGCCTCATCCCTGATGACTGATCCCGCGATCCACATCATCGGCGGAGGCCTGGCCGGCTGCGAGGCCGCGTGGCAGCTCGCGCGGCGTGGCCATGAGGTCGTGCTGCACGAGATGCGGCCGCTCGCGCGCACCCCCGCCCATCGCACCGAGCGGCTCGCGGAGCTCGTCTGCTCGAACACCTTCAAGAGCACCGAGATCTCCAACGCGCACGGCCTTCTCAAGGCCGAGATGCGCCTCCTCGGCTCCCTGATCCTCGAGGCCGCCGACGCGGCGCGCGTCCCGGGCGGCAGCGCGCTCACCGTGGACCGCGAGCGCTTCGCCGCGGCCGTCGAGGAGCGCGTCGCGTCGCACCCGCGCATAACGATCGAGCGCGGCGAGGTGACCGCGCTCCCCGCCTGCGGCATCGTCGCCTCCGGCCCCCTCACCTCCGACGCGCTCACGGAGACCATTCGAGCGCGCCTCGGACTCGACGCCCTCGCCTTCTACGATGCGATCGCGCCGATCGTCGCCGGCGACTCCATCGACTTCGGCATCGCCTTCCGCGCCTCGCGCTACGGCAAGGAGACGATGGCCGGGGAGGAGGGCGGGGAGGGCGCCTACGTCAACTGCCCCTTCACCCGCGAGCAGTACGAGGCCTTCCTCGACGCGCTCACCGGGGCCGACCAGTATCCGGGGCAGTCGTTCGATCCGATCCCCTACTTCGAGGGGTGCATGCCCGTCGAGGAGATGGCCAGGCGTGGACGCGAGACGCTGCGCTTCGGCCCGATGAAGCCCGTCGGGCTCGTCGACCCGCGCTCGGGACGCCAGGCCTACGCCATCGCGCAGCTCCGGATGGAGGACCGCGATGGGCGCATGTGGAATCTCGTCGGCTTCCAGACGCGCATGCGCACCGGCGAACAGCAGAAGGTCTTCCGCATGATCCCCGGCCTCGAGCACGCGGAGTTCCTCCGCTACGGCTCGATCCACCGCAACTCCTACATCAACGCGCCGGCGGCGCTCTCGCCGACGCTCGCCCTGCGCGACGATCCGACGACGCTTTTCGCCGGCCAGCTCACGGGGGTCGAGGGGTACACCGAGAGCACCGCGACCGGCCTTCTCGCCGGGATCAATCTCGCCCGCATGGTCGAGGGCGACGAACCCCTCCTTCCGCCGCCGACCACCATGCTCGGCGCGCTCTACCGATATCTGCGCGAGGCCGATCCGAAGCACTTCCAGCCGATGAACGCGAACTTCGGCCTGATGGACGAGCTGGAAATCCCCGTGCGCGACAAGAAGCTGAAGCGGGAGAAGCTGGCGATGAGGGCGTTGGAGGGGATGGAGCGCTTTGCGCGGGAAGCGGGACGCGGGACGCGGGACGCGGAGCAACGTGGAGGATCCTTCGTGATTGGCGGTTGGCCGGCCGCTCGGGACCTCCCGCGTGACCTCCCGAGGCAGGCCAAGGATCAATGACCGATCACGATCTCTCGCGCCTCCCGCCTCCCGCCTCCCGCCTCCCCGAGGTGTCGGATTTTCTCGACCACCTCGCCAAGGAGCGTGACGTCTCGCCGAACACGGTCAAGGCCTACGGCCGCGACCTCGACGAGTTCGTGAGTTTCATGGACAGCTACCACGGGGCGCAGGTCGACGCCTCCCGCCTCCCGCCTCCCGCCTCCCGCACCTGGTCCTTCGGCGGCGTCGACCGCCTCGCCATGCGCGCCTTTCTCGCGCACCTCACCCGGCGCGGCCTCGGCAAGCGCTCCATCGCCCGGACGCTCTCCGGCGTGCGGAGCTTCTATCGCTACCTGCACCGCAACGAGCTCGTCGAAGCCAACCCCGCGCGCACCGTCGGCGCTCCGCGGCTCGACAAGCACCTGCCGGGATATCTCGATCGCGCGCAGATCGACCTCCTCTTCCAGATGGCCGAGGTCCGGGCGTGGGAAGGGCGCTTCGTCGACGTGCGCAACCTGGCCATCCTCGAGCTCTTCTACTCCACGGGGATGCGCCTCTCCGAGCTGGCGGGGATCAATCGCGGCGACCTCGATCTCGTGACCCAGCAGGTGAAGGTGCGCGGCAAGGGGCGCAAGGAGCGCATCGTGCCCGTCGGCGACCACGCGGTCCTCGCGCTCCGGAACTACGAGGCGAAGCGCGACGAGCTGATTCGCGCCATCGGCCGAACCGCGGACCGCACCGCCTTCTTCCTCGGCCGGACCGGGCGCCGGATCGGCGTGCGCGCGGTGCAGAAGGCGGTCGGCGAGTTCCTGAAACAGATCGACGAGGACGCCGGACTCACGGTCCACTCGCTGCGCCACACCTTCGCCACGCACCTGCTCGACGCCGGCGCGGACCTGCGCGCGGTGCAGGAGCTCCTCGGCCACGCGTCGATCTCGACGACCCAGATCTACACCCATACCAGCGTCGAGCGGCTGAAGCAGGTCTACGCGAAGAGCCATCCGCGCGCGTAGCTGGCGGCGCCGGCGGCTCGGAGTGTGCACTCGGATCGGCTCGTCATGCGCGCTGCCGAGGGTAGATGAAGATCGAGACCTATCCGCTGATCGTCGGGGCCATCGTCGCCTTCGTCGGGCTGCTCCTCCTTTTCGATGCCTGGACGCCGGACGAGACGGTGGTTCCCCGCGAGCGACGGCAGGCGCCGCGCCCGGAGCGGAGCCGCGGTGGCGAGACCGCTCTCGGCTTCGGCGTGCTCTGCCTGGCGGCGGCCATCCTCGGCCGCGACAGTTGGCGCTACTCGATCGTGGCGGCCATCGCCGGGAGCGTGCTCGTCCTCCTCGGCGCCGTGATGAACCGGCGGTACGTCAGGGGCCGGCTCGTGACGTACGTGGACGAGCCTGGCGCGGGCGCTCGGCCCGAGGCGCTGCCGACCGAACGCGAGCTCCCGCTGGAGCCATCGCGGGAAGGGGTGGACCCCGGACAGCCGGCGTCCGGCGATACGCCCCGGCCCACCCCCGAGAAGCGCCTGCGCATCCGCTGAGCGCGCCCGCCGACCGGCCGGGATGCCCGTTCCCGGGCTCCGGCTTGGCTATCTTCCAGCCATGAATACCACGCTCCCACGCATCCGGGCGACCACCATCCTGTCCGTGCGGCGCAACGGGCGGGTCGCACTCGGCGGCGACGGTCAGGTGACCGTCGGCGAGACCGTCATGAAGTCCCACGCGCAGAAGGTGCGCGCGATCCGCGGCGGGAAGATCCTCGCCGGCTTCGCCGGCTCGGTCGCCGACGCGATGACCCTGTTCGAGAAGTTCGAGGAGAAGCTCGAGCGCTTTCCCGGCAACATGCCGCGGGCGGCGGTGGAGCTGGCGAAGGACTGGCGCAGCGACCGCGTGCTGCGACGGCTGGAGGCGTTGCTCATCGTCGTCGACAAGGAGCATGGCTTCCTGATCTCGGGCACGGGCGAGCTCATCGAGCCGGATGACGGTGTCCTCGCGATCGGCTCCGGCGGCCCCTACGCGCTCGCCGCCGCCCGCGCCCTCATCGACAACACCGATCTCGCGCCGAAGGAGATCGTCCGCCGGGGTCTCCAGATTGCGGGGGACATCTGCGTCTATACGAATACCAACATCACGGTGCTGGAAATCGAGTGACTGCTGGGAATCAGGGACTGGTCACGCCGTGGCTGGTTCCTGATTCCTGATTCCTATTCGACTATGCCGTCCAATCGAACCGAACAGGCCCTCGCGCGCCTCGCCGATCTGACGCCGAAGCAGATCACGGCGGAGCTCGACCGCTACATCGTCGGGCAGACGGACGCGAAGAAGGCCGTCGCCATCGCGCTGCGGAATCGCTGGCGTCGTCAGCGCGCGCCTGAGCACATCCGCGAGGAGATCTCGCCGAACAACATCATCCTCATCGGTCCCACCGGGGTGGGGAAGACGGAGATCGCGCGCCGGCTGGCGAAGCTCGCCGGGGCGCCGTTCATCAAGGTCGAGGCGTCGAAGTTCACCGAGGTCGGTTACGTCGGCCGCGACGTGGAAGCGATGGTGCGCGATCTCGTCGAGAGCGCGATCGACATGGTGCGCAGCGAGCGCGAGGCGGAGGTCGAGGACCTCGCCAACGAGCGCGTGGAGGAGCGGCTCCTCGACCTGCTGCTGCCGCCCCCGCCGGCCGTCGAGAAGCCGGAGGGGAACGGCACCGGCGCGGCCGCCGGCGCGGCGCCGGCCGCCGGCGCCGGCGAGCGCCCTCCGACGGCCGCGCCCGCGAAGGACGAGGAGAACCCCTTCGGCGTGTTCGTCGTCACCGGCAGCGGCACAGTGACCAAGGAGCGCGCCGACCCGGCGTCGGAGCGCCACCAGCGCACGCGCGAGAAGCTCCGCCAGCTCCTCAAGGACGGCCAGCTCGAGGAGCGCGACGTCGAGGTCGAGGTCACGCCTAACGCGCCGATGTTCGACGTCCTCGCCTCCCAGGGCGCGCCGGAGGGCGTCGAGAACTTCGCCGAGTGGTTCCAGGAGATGATGCCGAAGCGCACGAAGAAGCGCACGGTGAAGGTCTCCGAGGCGCGGCGCATCCTCCTCGAGCAGGAGCTGGAGAAGCTGATCGACCTCGAGGACGTCACCGCCGACGCGCTGGAGCGCGTCGAGAAGCTCGGCATCATCTTCCTCGACGAGATCGACAAGATCGCCGGCGAGCGCTCCCAGATGGGCGGCCCCGACGTCTCGCGCGAGGGCGTGCAGCGCGACCTGCTGCCGATCGTCGAGGGATCGAACGTGCAGACGAAGTACGGGATGGTGAAGACGGACCACGTCCTCTTCGTCGCCGCCGGCGCGTTCCACGTCTCCAAGCCGAGCGATCTCATTCCCGAGCTGCAGGGGCGCTTCCCGATCCGCGTCGAGCTGAAGCCGCTCACGGAGCAGGACTTCGTGCGCATCATGACGGAGCCCGAGAACGCGCTGACCAAGCAGTACGCCGCGCTCGTCGAGTCGGAGGGGGCGAAGCTCGAGTTCACCGACGACGGCATCGCCGAGATCGCGCGCATCGCCGCGCTGGTGAACGAGCGCATGGAGAACATCGGCGCGCGCCGCCTGCACACGGTCATGACGACGCTGCTCGAGGAGCTCCTCTACGAGCTCCCCGATCGCGGCCTCGGCGCGATCAAGGTGGACGGCGAGATGGTGCGCGACCGGCTCAAGGCGATCGTCGAGGACGAGGACCTGCGGAAGTACATCCTCTGATTCCCTGGCGGGGCGCCGTCCGCGCTCCGCTCTCCGCTGCGCCCGGAGCCTTGGGTGTCCTCCCGGCCTCCGTTAGCTTCCCGGCAACACCACCGTTTCCCAATGGCCCAACGACCCCACCGCGACTTCCTCCAGATTCCCGATTTCTCCCGGCACGAGCTGGAGGCGCTCTTCGCGCTCGCCGAGCGCATGCGCCGCGGCGAGTATCGCAAGCAGCCCCTCGCCGGCAAGTCGCTGGCGATGATCTTCATGAAGGCGTCCACCCGCACGCGCGTCTCCTTCGAGGTCGGCACCTACCAGCTCGGTGGCCACGCGCTCTTCCTCTCGCCGCGCGACGTCCAGCTCGGGCGCGGCGAGCCGATCGCCGACACGGCGCGCGTGCTCTCGCGCTACGTGGACGGCATCATGATCCGCACCTTCGCCCACCAGGACGCGGAGCAGCTCGCGCAGTACGCCGACGTTCCCGTCATCAACGGGCTCACGGACCTCGTGCACCCCTGCCAGGTGCTCGCCGACATCCTCACCGTGCGCCAGTTCCTCGGCACGATCGAGGGGAAGAAGGTCGCGTGGATCGGCGACGGCAACAACATGGCGAACTCGTGGATCAACGCCGCCTACGTCTTCGGCTTCGACCTCGACATCGCCTGCCCCGAAGGCTACGAGCCCGCCGACAAGCTCGTCGAGCGCGCGCAGACGAAGGCGAAGGTACGCGTGCTGCGCGACCCGAAGGAGGCCGCCGAGGGCGCCGACGTCGTCAACACCGACGTCTGGGCGTCGATGGGGCAGGAGCAGGAGCAGAAGGAGCGCGAGCGCGCCTTCGCCGGCTACAACGTCGACATGAAGCTCATGAAGCGGGCGGCCGGGGACGCGATCTTCCTCCACTGCCTGCCGGCCCACCGCGGCGAGGAGGTCTCCGCCGACGTCATCGAGGGGCCGCAGAGCCGCGTGTGGGACGAAGCCGAGAACCGGCTCCACATCCAGAAGGCCATCATGGCCGTGCTCATGGGAGGTGAGAAGCTCGCATGACGACGACGATGCCCGCGGAAGGTGAGCTCGCGCCGGACTTCAGCGCGCCGACCGACGATGGGAAGACGATCTCGCTGAAATCGCTGCGCGGTCGCCCGGTGGTGCTCTACTTCTACCCGAAGGACGACACCCCTGGGTGAACGATCGAGGCGTGCGCGTTCCGCGACGCCTTCCCTCGGTTCGAGGGACTCGATGCGGTGGTGCTCGGCGTGAGCCCCGACTCCGTGGAGTCGCACCGGAAGTTCAAGGAGAAGTACGAGCTGCCCTTCACCCTCGTCGCCGACACCGACCACGCCATCGCCGACAGATACGGCGTGTGGACCGAGAAGAACATGTACGGCAGGAAGTACTGGGGGAACGCGCGCACCACCTTTCTCATCGATGCGAAAGGACGCATCGCGAAGGTGTTCGAGAAGGTGAAGCCCGAGGACCACGGAGAGGAGGTGGCGAACGCGGTGGAGCAGTTGAAGAGGAGCTAGCTGCCAGCCACTACTCGCTATTCGACGAGCCACGCCAGCCGCGGCCGGCGTGGCACTGTTATTCCGGCACAGCTCCTGCCCGGCTGGGAACCCCGGCGGCCCGATCACGGTCGCCGGGATCCGTATCGAGTGACCAGCCTGCTCCCGCCATGCCGAACCAGGAATCCGAGAAGAAGCTCACCGAGCTGTACGACCTGATCGACGACGTCGAGGTCGCCATGTTCACGACACGCCGGCCCGATGGCCAGCTCGTCTCGCGGCCGATGGCCACCCAGCGGCGCACCGCCGGCACCGATCTCTGGTTCGTCACCAACTGGGACACGCACAAGCTCGAGGAGCTCGCCTTCGACCCGCACGTCAACGTCGCCTACTACCGCCCGCTGACGGGGGAGTGGGTCTCGGTCAGCGGAACCGCCATCCTGAGCCGCGACAAGCAGCTGATCCGGGGGCTGCACGAGCCCTCCTGGCGGGCGTGGCTGGGCGACGAGGGGGGCGCGCGCAACGGGGGCCCCGAGGACCCGCGCATCGTGCTCATCCTCGTCGAAGCCGAGTCGGTCACCTACCTGAAGCAGGACAAGCCGAAGCCGGTCCTGCTCTTCGAGGCGGTGAAGGCGATGATCACCGGCAACCCGCCCCGACCGGGCGACCTCCGGCAGATCCCCGAGCGGGAACTGCCCATCCCCCCGCACGAGGACGCGCCCGGCTCCGAGCTGCGCTGACTCGCCGAACGATTCACGGCCGAGCTGACACCCGAGCGGCGGTTCGGGGTATCATTACGCATGGCCGCCCATCCCGGCCCGGCTCGCTTCATGCTCTTGCCGACGAGCTGAACGCGATGCACCATCCGTGACGAGGGACCGGCGACCGCCGTCCTTCTCGAAAGACCTTCACCCAACCCGTACCGTTAGTTGTCACATTTGCACCAGGATTCTCCCTATTCCGACGCTCCTGCGCTCGTAAGCTCGTCCCCGAGTCCCGTCCCGCCCCGCCATGCCCCGCATGGCCGGCCATCGCGTCCGGCGCCGGCGCGCGCCGTGCACGAGTCGCATCCTCCGCGGCAGCACGATGTCGCGGCATCGCAGCCGGCGAAGTCCGGACGGCGGCGCTCCTCGCGCCGCTCCCGCGGGGGGTCGCATCACGCACCGCAGCTCACGTCGCATCCGACGGGGCGCGCGGCGTACATCGACACCAGACGGTGGCTCCTCGAGCAGCACGGGCCCGTGTGCGCGTACTGCGGCGAGCGCTTCGACGAGAGCAAGATGACGCTGGACCACGTCGCGCCGCGGAAGGGCCAGACGGCCTACGACCGCCGCGACAACCTCGTCCTCGCCTGCCCGGCGTGCAACGGCGCCAAACGCGACATGGCGCCGATCGCCTTCCTGCTGGGCAACCGCCGCCGCGCCGTGAACCTCCTGCGCTACGGCACGCATCTCAGCCCGATGCTCGTCGATCTCGCGCGCTCGCTCGTCCCCGAGGGGACGGACATCGACGCCGTCGAGCGCGGCCTCGATCTGTTCGACCTGGAAGACGTCGACCCGTACCGCGACTGAGCGGGGCCGCGCGCCCCGCCCAGTCCGACCCGCGGCCCGCCGCGCCTGACGCGCGGCTGCGCGTTACGAGCGGCGGCTCCGCGACGAGCTGCGCTTCTTCCGCGACGACGTCTTCTTCCCTGAAGACGTCTTCTTCCGCGACGACGTCTTCCTCGACGACGTCTTCCGTGAGCTGCTCTTCTTCCGCGTCGAGCCGGTGCTGCGCTTCCGCGCGCTGGAAGACTTCCGCGCCTTCTTCCGCGAGGCGCTCCCGCGCGGCGGCGGCGGGACCTTGTCCCCCTCGCGCCGCGCCTCGGCGAGCCCGATGGCGATCGCCTGCTTGCGGCTCTTCGCCTTCGGGTGACGTCCGCCGCCCGCCTTCAGCTTCCCGTGCTTGTACTCGTGAAGCGCGCGCCCGACCTTCCGGCTCGCCTTCCGGCCGTACTTGCGACCCCCTGACTTCCGCGTAGACGCCATCGCTGCTCCCGCGTGAGCTGATGCGACCGTGCACGCCCGGTCGTGCACTGCGGTCAGTGCTCCCGCTACAAGAGCCGTTCCAGTCACCGCGTTCCCGCGCCTGCCGGGGTTTTCCCGACTCCGCGCTCGGCCTGGCGAGGCAATGTTCTCTCGCTGGCCCGTGTCCCCTCCGGGAGGATCCATGACACCCCTTCGCGCGGTCGACCGCCGCGAGTTCGTCCGCGCCGCCGCCACCCTCGCCGCGTTGCCGCTGGCGCGCGTGGGCGCGCTCGAACGCGTGTTCGAGCCCCGCCGCGCTCGCGTCGCCCTCGTCCGCACCACGGACCGCAAGCACGGCGTGACCGCCGTCCTCCGCCTTCTCGACCTGCGCGCGGTCGCGGGGAAGCGCGTCGTCGTCAAGCCGAACTTCAACTCCGCCGACGAGCCTCCCGCCTCCACGCACAACGACACCCTCGTGCAGCTCATCGCCGAGCTGCGCGAGCGCGGCGCCCGCGCCATCACTCTCGGCGAGTCCAGCGGCCCGCCGCGGACGCACGCGGTGATGGAGCGGAAGGGCATCCTCGATCTCGCGCGCGACCTGCGCTTCGACGTCGTGGACTTCGAGCGGATCGCCGATGACGACTGGGTGTCCTTCGCCGCCGCCGGCACGCACTGGCTCGACGGCTTCCACCTGCCGCGCCTGATCGTGGATTCCGAGTACACGGTGACGACCTGCTGCCTCAAGACGCACGGCGCGGGGGGCGTGTTCTCGATGTCGCTCAAGCTCTCGGTGGGACTGACCCCGAAATCGATCCGCGGCACGATGCACCGCTCCCCGGAGATGCGACGCATGATCGCCGAGCTGAATACGGGCTACCGCCCGCAGCTCGTCGTGCTCGACGGGATCGCCGCGTTCACGGACGGCGGCCCGTCGCACGGCGTGCTGAAGGCCGGCAACGTCATGATCGCGGGGGACGACCGCGTCGCCGTGGATGCCGTGGGTCTCGCCGTTCTCCAGGAGCTCGGCGCGAACGACGCGATCATGCGCCGTCGCATCTTCCAGCAGGAGCAGATCGCGCGGGCGGCAGAGCTCGGGCTCGGCGTGCGCAGCGCCGACGCGATCGACATCGTCACCGGCGACGCCGAGAGCCGCGCGTACGCCGACCGCCTGCGCCGCGTCCTCGCGCTCGGCTGAGTGGGCCAGGTGCACCTCGGCCTGACACGCGGCGCGGGCGACGTCCGGGGTCCGCCGTCGGCGCGCCGCCCCTTACATCGTCCCCTGCCGCTCCGGCATATTCCTGCCGTCCCAACACCCCTGGTCCGATGACCGATACAGCCACGGTGGGCGCGCTCAAGCGCACCCCGTTCCACGATATCCACGTCGCGCTCGGCGCGAAGATCGTCCCCTTCGCCGGCTACGAGATGCCCGTGCAGTACCCGAAGGGCATCACCTTCGAACACAACGCCGTCCGGCAGGCGTGCGGCCTGTTCGACGTCTCGCACATGGGCGAGTTCGTGATCCGCGGCGAGCGCGCCGTGGACTTCGTGAATCACGTCACGACGAACGACGTCCGGGCGCTGGCCGTCGGCCAGGTGCAGTACTCGGCCATCCTCAACGAGCGCGGGACGTTCGAGGACGACTGCCTGGTCTACCGCTTTCCCGACCACATCATGATGGTCGTGAACGCCTCGAACGCGGAGAAGGATTTCGCGCACATCGAGCGGCACGCCGCGCGCTTCGGCGTCAGCCTCGAGAACCAGAGCGACGAGATCGCCCTCCTCGCCGTGCAGGGGCCGAAGGCGGCGGAGGTGCTCCAGCCGCTGACGGCGACCGATCTCTCCACCATCGGCTACTACCACTTCGTCCTCGGCACCGTGGCCGGGATGCCGATGATCATCTCGCGCACCGGGTACACCGGCGAGGACGGCTTCGAGCTGTACCACGCCAACAAGTACGCCGTCGCCCTCTGGAACGCCCTCATGGGGACCGGGAAGGTGATGCCGGCCGGCCTGGGGGCGCGGGACACGCTCCGGCTCGAGATGGGCATGCCGCTCTACGGCAACGACATCGACGATACCGTGACCCCGCTCGAGGCGATCCTCGCCTGGATCGTGAAGCTCCCGAAGGGCGACTTCGTCGGCCGCGAGGCGCTCCTGCGCCAGAAGGAGCGCGGGCTCACGAGGAAGCTGGTCGGGTTCGTGGTCAGCGACCGGAACATCGCCCGCCACGGGTACCCCGTCTTCTACGAGGGCCAGCCGTCCGGCACCGTGGGCAGCGGGACGATGAGCCCCTCGCTCGGCATCCCGATCGGCATGTGCTACCTGCCGATCGCCGGCGCGAAGGAGGGGACGAAGTTCGAGATCGAGGTGCGCGGCAAGCGCGTGGAGGCGACGGTCACGAAGCCGCCGTTCTACAAGGAGGCGTCGCATCTGTAAGGGGCGCCAGGGCGCACACACGAGCACATGCGAGTCGCGGTACTGACCATCTCCGACGCCGGAGCCCGCGGCCAGCGGGCGGACACCTCCGGCGACGCCATCGTGCGCTGGGCCGACGGCCACGGGTACGACGTGTCCGCGCGCGCGCTCGTGCCTGACGAGGCGACCGGGATCTCGCGGACGCTCCTCGACTGGTGCAACGGGGACGTGGCGGACCTCGTGCTCACCACCGGCGGGACGGGGTTGTCGCCGCGCGACGTGACCCCGGAGGCGACGCGCGCGATCATCGAGCGCGAGGCGCCGGGGATCGCGGAGCTCCTGCGGGTGAGCTTCATGAAGGAGTTCCCCCGCGCCGCGCTGTCGCGCGGGCTCGCCGGGACGCGCAACAGGACCCTCGTCGTGAACCTCCCCGGCTCGCCGGGCGGCGTGAAGGACGCCCTCTCCGCCCTCGATCCCGTCGTGGAGCACGCCGTGGCCATCCTGCGCGGGAGCGCCACGAGCCACGACGAACCGGATGACCCGGATGCGCCCGCGCGGGGGCATCCCTCGTCCCGCGCCCCGCGATGAAAGTCCTCCTCACGCTCCAGGACGTCGAGCCCGCGGTGCGCCTCAACGCGATGCTCGAAAAGGAGGGCGTCGCGACGGCCGTCGTCTCGCCCCTCGACGACATGCGCGCGGCGATCCGCCGCGAGCGGCCGGACCTCATCGTCTTCAGCGGGGACCTGAACGACCCGACGAACCTCGCGATCGTGAAGGAGCAGCTCTGGGACGGCGCCGCGGCCGTGGGGCTGGCGGACGTCGCCGATCCCGTGCACGTGGAGCGCCTGCGCGCGGAGGGGTTCGTCGACGTCTTCACGAAGCCGATCGAGGTGAACGAGGTCCTCGGCGGCCTGCACCGGATCCTCGAGCGGCGGCGGCTCCAGCGGCAGACGGGGCTGATCGGGGAGAGCGAGGGGATCCGCGAGGTGATGGTGAAGGTCGAGCAGATGGCGCCGGTGTCGAGCACGGTGCTCATCGAGGGGGAGAGTGGGACGGGGAAGGAGCTCGTCGCGCGCGCCCTCCGCATGCTCAGTCCGCGGCGGAACAAGCCCTTCATCGCCGTCAACGTCGGGGCGCTCCCCGAGACGCTGCTGGAGAGCGAGTTGTTCGGGCACGAGAAGGGCGCCTTCACCGGCGCGGCCGAGCGGCGCCTCGGCCGCTTCGAGCTGGCCGACGGGGGCACGCTGTTCCTCGACGAGATCGGGGAGATCCCGCTCGGCACCCAGGTCAAGCTCCTGCGCGTGCTCGAGGAGCGCGAGTTCATGCGCGTCGGCGGGACGCAGCCGATCCGGGTCGACGTGCGCGTGATCGCGGCCACCAACCAGCCGCTTCGGCAGCTCGTGGAGGAGGGGACCTTCCGCTCGGACCTGTTCTACCGACTCAGCGTGCTGCAGATCTACCTGCCGCCCCTGCGCGAGCGGCCGGAGGACGTGCCCCTGCTCGTTCGGCGGTTCATCCAGGACTACTCGGCGCAGCACGACCGCAAGTTCCACGGCATCAGCGCCGAGGCGATGCAGCTGCTGATGGAGTACGCGTGGCCCGGGAACGTGCGCGAGCTGCGGAACCTGATCGAGAGCATGGTCGTCCTGTCGCCGGGGCACGAGATCCAGCCGGAGGACCTGCCGCGGCAGATCCGCGAGGGCGGGGTCGCGCGCTTCCTGCCGGTGCACGTGGGGCCGCTCCTGCGCGGGTCGGAGCGTGCCGAGGGGCGGGAGCTCGAGTTCATCCTGCACAGCCTCCTCGAGCTGAAGCTGCAGGTGGAGGAGCTGCGGCGGCGGCTGGACGAGGAGCGTCCGCCGCGCGAGGGGTGGATCGGCGAGGTGCCGGCGCCTGCGAGCATCGGGGCGGGCGCGCCGGCGGTCGGCGCGATCGAGCCGCGCGAGCAGGCGCCGCCGCCAAACGTGGTGACGATCGCGCCGGGGACGAAGATGGCGGACGTCGAGCGGGCCGTGATCGAGGCGGCGCTGAAGGAGACGCGGGGTAACCGTCGGCGCGCCGCGGAGTTGCTGGGGATCGGCGAGCGCACGCTCTATCGCAAGATCAAGGAATACCGAATGCCGGAGCATGCGTACTCGCTTGACTAGTGACGTGATCACGCTCACATTGGCCCCAGCCTTCCCGCACGTCGGGTCGACGACGGCCCTTGCGCGCAGCGCCGCATCGGCAGCGCGATCCGCCCCCTCGCACCACGCAGCCGTTGACCCTGCCCGTCAATCACGCCATGTCCGCGCCTGAGCCGTCCCCACTGATCGCCGGGAGCGTGCTCCCGATCCAGCGCGCCGAGGAGCTGCTCGCGACGCTGCCTGGGGTGATCTCGGCGCGGATCGTGGCCGGGAGCACCGGTTCGGTGGAGGAGATCCATCTCCTCACGACGGACGAGGTCACGCCGAAGCAATGCGTGCGGAACGTGGAGAGCGCGCTGATCGCGCACCTGGGGATGCGGGTGAGCCACAAGAAGATCTCGGTGGCCACGTCGAGCGAGCCGCGACCCGAAATGATGCCGAAGCACACACCCGCCGCGGGGCTGTTGCTCGCGCCGGCCGCCGGGGCGGCGGCGATCGGTTCCCAGGTGCCGAATCCGCGACGGCGGCTGTACTTCGAGGACGTCGAGGTCCGGCGGTCCCGGAGCAAGGGCGTGGCGTGCCGTGTTACCCTGCGGAAGGGTGACGAGTCATTCGTCGGCGAGGCGGAGGGGCTGGAGAACGAGCGACTCCGCATCGAGCTGGCGGCGCGGGCGACCCTGCAGGCGATCACCCAGGCGGAAGGGGACGGTCGCGCGCTGGCGTTGGAAGGGTGTCGAGTAGTCGACGCGTTCGAGCGCGAGTTCGTCTTCGTGGGCATCACGGTGCGCACGGGGCGAGAGAGCATGCTGCTGACGGGGAGTGCGGAGATCCGGGAGAGCCCGGAGACGTCGAGCGTGCTGGCGGTGCTGGACGCGACCAACCGCTGGATCGAGTACAGCAAGTAGTTCAGGAAAATCCCACCTCCGGCCGTCCTGCGCCGATCGGCGTCAGGCGGCTCGACGTGTCTGCATAGCGGCAAGAGACGATTGTTTGTGGCGGCGGGGAGCGCGGGCGTCGCGACGACGTGACGACCGCCGGGAACGGGCAGCCTCGCTCGAACACGAGCTTTCAGACACCGACCAAACAGGAAAATGACCCCCTCCCTCGCCGAGCGAAGACGAGCGGAGGTCACAACGACTCTGTAGTTGAGCGGAGCCAACCTTAGAGCACCGGCGCGCGAGCGTCGCGTGACTTCGTTGTTAAGGGAGGTGACGCGCAATGTCCTGGTTCATCAGCCTGATTTCGTTCTGCTTTAGCGGATTCCAGGTCTGGGCCTGACCGAGGGCACGGGGGTCAGCTCTTTATGCGGAAGACTTCACTTTACGTAAGCGTCGTGGTAACGCTTGCCGTGGCGGCGGCACTATGCGTCTACCATATGGCGCCCAGCACCTCCGCAAGCAGTGTGAGAGCAGTGCTGCTGCTAGCGCTGCTCGCGGTAGTTGCGGAGTGGTTAGGGTTTGTTCTTCCGCGTTCCGCCTCGGGATCGATATCGTTCATCCCTTACTTGGCAGCCGTGGTTGCGGTGCCGGGTTGGCCGACGGTCGTAGCAGCCGCTCTCGTTAGGACTGCGCTCGAGCTCGCGCACCGTAAGGCACCGGCGAAATTACTCTTCAACGTAGCCACTATCGCACTGACGGAGTCCCTCGCGATCATGCTCTTCCGCACACTTGGCGGGACCAGCATTCTCGCGTTCTCCGGCGCGGCCTTGACCCGGACATCCATCGCGATCGGGGCGCCGGCGCTGATATCCTTCACTGCAGCCCTTGTCACGAATACGATACTGGTGTCGGGAGTGGTAGGCGTGAGCACGGGTCAGCCGATGCTCAAAGTCTGGCGAGACAACACACTCGCGACGATCGGCCTAGATATTGCCGCGGGCCCGCTCGTATTCGTGTTTGCTTGGGTGTATGCGTCATTCGGTCCGATTGCCGCTGCGTCTCTTTGGGTGCCTATTCTCGGGCTGCGTCAGGTCTACAAGACAAACCTCGATCTTGAGCGAACGAACCAGGAGCTCCTGCAGCTCATGGTGAAGTCGATCGAAGCTCGGGATCCGTACACCTCTGGTCATTCTCGTCGTGTGCAGCATCATTCCATCATCATCGCACGCGCCATTGGCCTCAACGAGCGCGAGATTGAGCGTGTGAGTCGCGCCGCGTTATTGCACGACGTGGGCAAGATCTACGAGAAGTACGCACCTATCCTGCGAAAAGCCGACAAGCTCACACCTGATGAGTGGGCTACTATGCAGGAGCATCCGATTGACGGTGCCAATCTCGTGGCGACGATGAGCGGATTACACGACGTGGTACCGGCGGTCCGCCATCACCACGAACGGTGGGACGGCACAGGTTACCCGGACGGCTTGGCTGGCGAGGCGATTCCTTTGGCATCTCGCATCATCACCTTCGCGGACACGATTGACGCGATGACGAGTGAGAGACCCTACCGGCGTCCGCTAACGGAAGATGAAGTAAAGCAGGAAATCCTTCGTTGCCGGTCTAGGCAGTTTGACCCTCGGATTGCGGACAGGCTACTTGCCAGCCCCGCATGGCACCTCCTCTTCGATCCGCCCACTCGAATCAGCCCACGTTTCGGACTGAGTCTGATTCCCGCGAAAGAGCAACGACGAGCTCGGGTCGTTTAGCTCCGGAACTCTGTTAAGGCGGCGCCTTTCTGGTGCCGCCTTTTTTTCTATCGTGGGTTCGATGCCTGAGTGTCACGTCCTTCCTGAAGAGCTCTAATGCGCTGGACTTCCTGTATCTCGCAACTGGGTGGGAATGCGTCCTTGCGCAGTTCAGCGAGGTACTCGTCCAACAGGAGGTTCGCTTCGCCTTCCCTGCCAAGTTCCACAAGAGCATGCCAGATGTTGGCAGTGACATCGTCCTGTAGTCCTACTTTGCAGGCAAGAACGTGAGTCGCTAGCAGTTCCTGGAGATCTTCCGACGTGCCAGGCGGGTCTCCGGCGAGTTGACGCAATCTGATCTTGTAGGATTCGGCGACTCGGAAATATCGGCCACTTCCGAGCGCGGGACATTCCTGTACCACTCCTTGAAGAATCATCCTTCCTTCTTCGACGCGACCTTCGAGAATGGCGAGGCGAATGGCGTTGCTCGTGTGGCCGGCCGGTAAGTGCCGGACGTGTATGCGACACTCTGCGTCCGCCGCTTTCTCATGCCAATCTCTGGCACCTGCGAGATCGCCGCGGTCGATCAGTATCGTTGTTCGTGCTGCTGCGATCCAGTGAACGGTGAACGGGTCTCCTACTCTTACCGCGCGCTCGTAAAGTCGCTCAAGTTGCTCTTCTGTTTCTGCGACGTAGCCGAGTCGGTATAGAGCAAACGTTGCATTGAAGCAGTGGAGGAGCCGTTTCAGTGATGGTGGATCGCAGGCAGCTTCGGCAGCCAAGAATCGCCGGGCAATTGTCGCCGCCGCGGCTTGAGACCCAAAGGTCGTGTTGTAGAGCAACTCGGTCATCATGTAGTGCTCTATCACAGACTCGTCCCGCGGTATCTCCTGTGCGATCGCGTGCACATTTTCTATGTCGTCCAGCGCAAATAACTCCTCTGAGAGAGCCAGGAGCTGACGCGCTGCCCGGAGGCGATGCTCGGATGTCGCAGCGGCTGAGGCGATGCAGCGCATCAGCTTGTCCCGCAAATGTGGGCGATCGGCGCCCGTGATGCGGCTCGCCGTCAGCTCCATAAGCTCGAACTGGTCGTGCGATTGCTGATCTCTCGACGGAAGCGCACCAATCGAGCGAAGCTCTGCCAGGCCTACGCGCAGGGTCCGGAAATCCGTGGCCTCGAACGCGGCGTGAACGAGGCGGCGAAGGAGTTCTGGGCGCTGCGCCTCCGGTGCGAAGTCGCACGCCCGCTCCAACAGCTCCACCGCCTGCTGTGGCTGACTGATCGCCATCGCCCGCTCCGCCCGCGCCTCCAGCAGCGCCACCGCCCGCTCCCGCTCCCCCGCCCGATACCAGTGCTCCGCCGCGTCCCACAGCACCGACGCGTCCTGCTCCCCCACGTCCGCCGACTCCAGTACCTGCGCCACCTGCGCGTGCAGGAGCCCCGCCACGGTTTCCGGCATTCGCTTCGCCGCCACCTCCGACAGCAGGTAGTGCGCGCTCCGCAGGTGCTCCGCGTCCGCGACCACGAACCCGCCTTCCTCCAGCACGCGCAGCGACTCCGCCAGGTCCAGTGCCGGCACGCCGAGCATCTGGTACAGCCGGCCGGTCGTGGAGTGCTTGCCCAGCAGCACGACCGCGTCGAACACCGTCGCGGCGCGCCGGTCGAGCCGCTCGAGCCGTCGCGCGAGAAGCTCGGTCAGCGACGCCGGCACGGCGAAGCGCTCGCCCGTCGCCGCGTGATGCGTCGCGAGCGCGTGGAGGAAGAACGGATTGCCGCCGGCCGTCCGCACGCACCAGCTCTGGAGCTCCGCGTCGTGCTCGCCGGGCGTGCCGCGCAGGTACTCGCGCAGCAGGGCCGCCGCATCGTCCTCGCCTAACGGCGGGAGGGGCAGGTGCACGCCCTTGATCTCCGCCGGCGCGTCGGCGAGGACCCGCGGCTCGCGGGAGGTCAGCAGGAAGAGGACGCGACGGTCCTGCCGCTCGGCGGTCAGGTCGGCGAGGGTGATCAGCGACAGCTGGTCCACCCACTGCGCATCCTCCACGACGATCACCAGCGTCTGCTCGGCGCTGACCGCGTCGAGCAGGTCGCTGATCGCACGGGTCGCGTTGGCGAAGACGGTCGGCGGATTGGCGCCGCTCTTCTCCGCTGGCGAGGCCTCGACGGCGACGAGGCTCGTGAGGAGCTGCAGCGACTCCGGCGCGCAGCCGAGGGCGCCGGGCAGGCTCCGTAGCTCGGGGGTGACGTCCATGAACACCGACATGGGGCGACGCTTGTCGTGGGGCTGCGCCGTCACGGTGCGCACCGCCGCTCCCTGGAGCATCGCGACCTTCGCGAATTCCGCCACGAGACGGGACTTGCCGATCCCGGGGTCCCCGCTCACGAGCACCGTCTGCAACCGGCCCTGCTGCGCCATGGCGAAGTAGCGCCCGAGCTCCGCCATCTCCTCGTCCCGCCCGACCAGCGGTGCCTGGGGCACGCCGCGGTACACCGGCTCGGGGAAGCGCTCGGCGATCCGACGTCGCAGCACCGCCGCGGGAATCCGCAGCTCCTGCGGTCCGCCACCGACTTCCGCCAGGTAGTGATCGAGGAGGCGCACCGCCTCGGTCTTCGACCCGGCGAGTGCCAGCATCTCGGCGAGGGCGAGGGTCGCCTCCTCGTTCAGCGGATCGAGCGCGAGGCACGCGCGCGCCACGCGCGCGGCGCGATCCCACTTGCCGAGCCGGCGCAGGCGCGCCAGCTCGTCGATGAGCTGGCGGCGGATGCGCAGGGTGACGCTCGCGCGGTACTGCTCGAGCCATTCGGTGTAGGCCTCGGAGAAGTCCGGGGAGTAGCCGGGGAGGAAACCGCCGGCCAGCCGATCCAGCTCCGCTTCCGTGAGGTCGTGCCCCTCGATGAGGGACGAGTAGTCGTCCAGCACCGCGCCCTCCGGCAGGATCACGCTGTCGGCATCGCCTTCGAGGGGCGCGCCGACCTGGCGGAGCTTGTAGAGGAGTTGGCGGACGCTGTGCAGCCCGTTGGGATCGGGGCTGTCCGGGAAGAGCAGGGAATGCAGCGTGTTGCGCGAGATGCGCCGTCCACGTTCGACGGCCAGGAAGAGCAGCGCCGAGAATGCGCGGGCCGAGCTCGGGCCGAGGCGCGTGCGCCCGATCTGGATCGCCGCGGCGCCCAACGTGTGGAGATGGACCACGCCATCCTCCGGGAAGCCACCACCTGTGAAGCGGGACCTGCGGGACATCATCGTCGAGGGAGAGTGGGGGCGGCTCGTCATCGGGGCGTCATGCCGAATGTTGCGGCGATGACGCTGCCGCGCCGCCCTGGTTCGCCAGTGGGCTGGCGGCGGCGAGGGAGGGTGGGAGCTTGCGGGCGGGACGATCGGCCGGGCGCGACGGCCCCGGTCGATCGGCGGCTACTTCTTGCGCTCGGCCAGGGTGATCAGGCGCTCCGGGGTGATCCTCTCGGCCTCGGCCTGGAAGTTCACGACGACGCGGTGGGTCAGCACGGGGATGGCCATGGCGTTGACGTCCTCGAGGTCGGGGACGGCGCGGCCGTCCATCGCCGCGCGGGCCTTGGCGCCGAGGATGAGGTACTGCGACGCGCGCGGGCCGGCGCCCCAGCTCACGTACTTCTTCACCATCGGGGTCGCGTCGTCGCTGTCGGGGCGCGTGCTGCGCGCGAGCTTCACGGCGTAGCTGACGATGCTCGGCGGCGCCGGCAGCCGCCTGACGAGTCGCTGGAGGTCGAGGAGCTGCTGCGCGGTGAGCATGGGCGTGATCTCGACGTCGAGATCGCCCGTCGTCGCCGTGACGATGCGCTCCTCCTCCTCGCGCGTGGGGTACGCGACGCGGAGCATGAGCATGAAGCGATCGAGCTGCGCCTCGGGGAGGGGATAGGTGCCCTCCTGCTCGATCGGGTTCTGCGTCGCGAGGACGAAGAAGGGCTCGGGGAGGCGGTGGGTCTGGCCGGCGGCGGTGACGGCGTGCTCCTGCATCGCCTGGAGGAGCGCGGCCTGCGTCTTCGGCGGAGCGCGATTGATCTCGTCGGCGAGGACGACGTTCGCGAAGATGGGCCCGCGGGCGAACTTGAAGAAGCGGCGGCCGGTCGCGTGGTCCTCCTCGAGCAGCTCGGTGCCGGTGATGTCGCTCGGCATCAGGTCGGGGGTGAACTGGACGCGGGAGAAGGTGAGCTCCAGCGCCTGCGCGACGGTCTGCACGAGCAGCGTCTTGGCGAGGCCGGGGACGCCGACGAGGAGGACGTGGCCGCCGGCGAGGAGGGCGGCCACGAGGTCGTCGACGATCTCGTGCTGGCCGATGATGCGCTTCCCGATCTGCTCGACGAGCGTGCGTCGCGCCCGGGCGAGCTGCTCGAGCAGCTCGAGGTCGCGCGCGTCGTCGGTGGGTCTAGTCTGGGTGGCCACCGCGCCTCTCAGTCCACTGATTGCCGGAAGGTAATCCGCTGCGGCGGGCCGGGGTAAGACCGGGCCGTCGCGGCGTGCGGGGGGAGGAGGCAAGGTCCGAGCCGGTGGGCGGGGCGCGGGCGCGCGGCGGCGAGGGCCGGAACGCAGCACGGGGAGCCCGTGCGGGCTCCCCGTGCGCTCATCGTGCGGCGGGCGTCGTGCTACTGGAGGGTGAACTCGACGCGCTCGACGACGGGATAGTTGCTGCTGTTGAGGATCGCGACGGCGACGTAGCGGCCGTGGAGCTTCGGGCGGTCCCAGCTCTCGGTGATGCGCATGTCGTCGCCCTTGCCGAGGAGCTTCGTGCGCATGGTCTGGGTGAAGATGCGGCCCTTGGCCCAGTGCCAGACCTCGCGGCCTAACGAGTCGACGACCATGAAGTCGTAGGCGCGGCCGCTGGGGAAGGCGAGCTCCACGTGCTTGTCGCCGATGTTGGCGACGTCGAGGGCGAAGTGGACCTGGGAGCTGTCGACGTGGACGCCGAAGGTGGAGGCGAGGCGCGGGGTGGCGGCGCGGCGGCCGTGCGCGTGGCTGGCGGCACCCTGGCTGGCGATCGCGGCGAGCGCCGGACCGCGGGCCGGCTGCTCGGAATGGGTGCGGGTGCTGCAGGCCAGGGCGAGGGCACCGGCGCAGAGCAGCGGGATGACGAGGCGGGTGTTCATCGGGCGAGATGGCGCGGCGGCACGGGAACGGTGGCGCGTAACTGGGTGGCCAGCGGCGGCCGCTCACAAACTGGGGCGGTTGCGAACTTATCAACCGCCAGACGCATAGTCAACTTGAAGGGTAACAGCACAAATTCCGTAATCTCCGTCACTTCCCGCGTTCGGTCCTGTCTTCGGGGCTCGTTCGGTTTGCGGGGTGTGGTTCGCTTGCGAAAAATTTCACAAGGGCTAGATTCCGCCCCGCATGAACGACGTGTCCGGTGGCGCTGGCAACCAGCGTCCGACGCCCCCGCGGAAGGGGGCACCCCTGGTCTCCGGCGCCCAGTTCGCCGGCGTCGGGCTCCAGTTCGCCGTCACCATCGTCGTTTTCGCCTTTGCCGGCATCTGGCTCGACAAGCACCTCGGGACCTCACCGTGGCTGGTGATCCTCGGCGTGTTCATCGGGGCGGCGGCCGGCTTCTTTTCGATCTACCGACAGCTGATGAACGCGGGCCGGCGTGGTGACGGTGACGGGCCGACCCGGCGATGAGAAATCATCTCGTCTACGCGGGACTGACGCTCGCCATCATCCTCGTCGCCGGGTGGCTGCTCTCCCTGGCATTTCACGGCCCCGGGGATGCCTCGGCGATCGAGCTGAGCGCGGTCGTGGCCGCGGCGGTCCAGATCGCCGCGTTCGCACCGGTTCGGCGGCTGGCCCGCGGCCACATGATAGTCGGGTGGGGGGTGGGCGCGCTGGTGCGCTTCGTCACACTCGTGGTGTATGGATTGCTCGTGTTGAAGGTCCTGGCCGTCGCGCCCGCGCCCGCGCTGGTCGCGCTCGCGGCCTTCCTGTTCCTGACGACCCTGATCGAACCCCTGTTCCTCGGACGATGAGACTTCGCCCGCTCGCGCTCCTGCTCCTCCTCGCCCTGCCGCTCGCCGCGCGCGCGCAGGAGACGCCCGTCACCGTTCCGCGACAGGAACCCGGGCGGACGATCGAGAAGAAGCTCGGCCCCGCCGACATCATCATGCCCCACATCACGGACTCGAAGCATTTCGAGGTCCCGTGCGTGAACAAGGAGTGGGCGTGCGACGTCACGCTGCCGACGTGGAACGTCCGCATCGGCGGCAAGGAGGTGGACCTCGGCCCGACGAAGCACGTCGTCTTCGAGGCGATCGCCGCGATCCTTGTCGCCATCCTGCTGATCTGGGCGGCGGCATCGCACGAGAAGAACACGCGCGAGCATGGGCGGCCGAAGGGCTTCGCCGCGGGGCTCGAGGCGGTGGTGCTCTACCTGCGCGACGAGATCTTCCTCCCCGTGCTCGGCGGGCACGGCGGCGAGCGGTACGTCCCGTTCGTGCTCTCGCTCTTCTTCTTCATCCTCTTCTGCAATCTCTTCGGCCTGATCCCGTACGGCTCGACGCCGACCGGCAACATCGGCGTGACGGCGACGCTCGCGGCGATCACCTTCGTCGTGATCGAGACGGCGGGGATGCGGACGCTCGGCAAGGGCTACATCGGCACGATCGTCTACTGGCCGCACGACATGCCGATCTACATGAAGCTGCCGCTGTCGATCATCATGACGCCGGTGGAGCTGATCGGGAAGTTCACGAAGCCGTTCGCGCTCACGGTCCGTCTCTTCGCGAACATGATCGCGGGGCACGTCATCATCCTCGCGCTGATCGGCCTCATCTTCCTGTTCGGCTGGGGCGTGGCGGTCGGATCGGTGGCGATGGCGCTGTTCATCATGCTGCTGGAGATCCTGGTGGCGTTCATCCAGGCGTTCATCTTCGCGCTGCTGGCGGCGGTGTTCATCGGACAGATCCGGGCGGCGCATCACTGAGCGGCGCGAGGACGCCATCCGCTCTCCGCGATCCGCTCTTCCGCGGGCCCGACGGAGAGATCGAAGCGGGGAGACCCGCTTGGAGGCCAGGCCGGCGGAAGGCGGAAGGCGGAAGGCGGTATGCAGGCGTGTGCACGAGCCGCGGCGCTTGGCTCCACCGCGGTTCGACGTACCTGGTCGGGTGACCAGGGATGCTCGTTGGGACCCGGGTCCCGGTGACGAGCGGCGTTCTCTCCTCACGGAGCGTGCGCGGAGCGACGAGATCCACCATCGAACGACTTGGAGAACGACACATGAGCATCTTCCCGCTTCTGCAGGCGGCCGCGTCGTACGCGCCGAAGGAGTACCAGGGCGCGTGGGCCATGCTGGGCGCCGGCATCGGCGCGGGCCTCGCGACGATCGGCGCCGGGATCGGCATCGGCCGCATCGGTGGCCAGATGACCGAGGGCATGGCGCGTCAACCGGAGATCGCCGGCACCATCCAGACGGGCGCGCTGATCCTCGCGGCCCTCGTCGAGGGCGTCGCGCTGTTCGCGGTCGTCGTCACGCTGCTGATTTCGCTGAAGTTCTAAGAGGGACGCGGGACGAGGGACGCGGGACGAGTCCTCGCGGACACGGCCCCGTCTCCTCGCCCGATCCGCCTCGCCACCCGGGTGGCGGGGCGGGACCCATCCAATGAGATTCCTTCACATGCGCCAGCTTTCGCTCTCGACGCTGATCCTGTTGACCACCGCGGCTCCCGCTTTCGCCCAGGAGAGTGGCGGCGGCAACACCGGTCTGATGAGCCTCCAGCTCAACCTGATGTTCTGGACGCTGCTCATCTTCATCGTCCTCTTCATCCTGCTCGCGAAGTTCGCGTTCCCGAAGATCATCGGGGCGGTGGAAGCGCGCGAGCAAGCGCTCGAGGACGCGATCCAGAGCGCGAAGCGCGACCGCGAGGCCGCGGCGGCGCTGCTCGAGGAGCATCGCCAGCAGATCGAGGCGGCGCGGGGCGAGGCGCAGCGGCTGATCGCCGACGGGCGCGCGACCGCCGAGCGGATGCGCCAGGACCTGCTCGAGCACACGCGGCAGGAGCAGCAGGGGATGCTCGAGCGCGCGCGTGCCGAGATCGAGAGCGAGAAGGTGCGCGCGATCGCGGAGCTCCGCCGCGAGGCGGTGGATCTCGCCATCGCCGGCGCCGGCCGCGTGATCGAGGAGAACCTCGACAGCCAGAAGAACCGGCAGCTGGTCGACAGCTTCCTGTCGACGCTCAAGCCGGTGAAGGTGGCCGAGTAATGCGCCAGGAGACGATCGCGCGGAACTACGCCGAGACGCTGCTCGAGCTCGCGCGGCGGGCGGGTGATCTCGAGGGCTGGGGCCGGCTGATCGACGATCTCGCCGAGGCCATGCAGCGCGATCGCACCGTCTGGCTCTTCCTCGAGTCGCCGCGGATCGCGGCGACGGAGAAGGAGCGCGTGCTGCGCAAGGCGCTCTCGGGCCAGGTGCCGCCGACGTTCCTGCGCTTCGTCCAGGCGCTCGTGACGCATCGCCGGCAGATGCTGATCCCGGAGATCGCGCGCGAGTACCACGATCTGGTGGACGTGATCGAGGGGCGCATCCACGCGAACGTCGTCGTCGCGCGGCCGGTGGACGACGCGGAGCGGGACACGATCGCGGGGCGGCTCTCGGCGGTGCTCGGGAAGCGCGTCGTGCCGCACATCGCCGTCAATCCGGCGATCCTGGGCGGCGTGGTGGTGCGCGTCGGCGACACCGTGTTCGACGGATCGGTGCGGAAGCGGCTCGCGGTGCTTCGTGCGCGGATGGTGACGGGGCGCTGACCCCGTCCATGGGCCACCAAGCCTGAGCGATCGGCGCCGGCGTGCTCGCACGCCGGCGCTTTCGTGTTTTCGAGGGTGAGTTCGCGGAGTGCGCGCGCGACCGAACATGGCGAGGCGACGTCAACGCGCGATGCGACGGGGGCGTAAGCTCTGAACGAGGCCGCTCGCCCGTCCAACCTCCCGGTCCGCGAACCCACCCGGAGCCCGCCACGATGCTCACCGCTCGTCCCCTTCGGGGCCGCTGGCGCCTGGTCGCCGCGGCACTCGTGCTCGCGGCACCAGCTGTCGCCCAGCAGCAGGCGTCCCAACCCGTGCAGCAGGGCGGTGCCGCGCGAGCGGCGGTCGGCGCGGCGGCTCTCGACCGCGCGACACTGGCGAACGAGGGGTACATCCGCCCGCCGGCCGGGATCGAGCGGCTGGTCACGGCGCCGCGGGAGCGGAACGTCACGCTGACGGCAGCGATGGCGAGTCCGGACCGCACCCGCTGGTACGAGCTCGTGACGGACGGGATGCCGAGCGTGGGAACGTTCGGGAAGCCGCACTACTATCTCGGCGGTCTCCAGGTGGATTTCAGGGCGAACCGCGCGCGCGCGTTGACCGATCGCGGCGCGACGGGGCTCGCGATCGTCGACGCGCGCACGGCGAAGAGCGTCGCGGTCGAGGTGCCACGCGGCGCGACGGTGAGCGGCCCGGTGTGGTCGCCGGATGGCACCCAGCTCGCCTTCGTCGCCAGCTACGACGACGCGACGGAGCTGTACGTGGCCGACGCGGAGAGCGGGCGGTCGCGGCGCGTGACGCGAACGCCGCTGCTCGCGACGCTCGTCACGGAGGTCGACTGGACGGCGGACGGCCGGCACCTCGCGGCCGTGCTCGTGCCGCACGGCCGCGGCGCGGCGCCGGCGCGGCCGGCGCTCGAGTCGGGGCCGCTCGTGCGCATCACGGAAGGGAAGCGCGACAGGAATCGCGTCTACGCGAGCCTGCTGCGCGATCCCTTCGAGAAGGCGCAGCTCGAGTACTACACGACAGGGCAGCTCGCGCTCATCGACGCGCGGACGGGCGCGGAGCGCGCGATCGGCGCGCCGGCGATGTTCACGGCGGTGGACGTCTCGCCGGACGGGCGGTGGTTCCACGTCACGATCATGGAGCAGCCCTTCTCGTACCTCGTGCCGTACACGAGCTTCGGCACCAGCGAGGAGATCTGGGACGCGGAGGGCAGCCGGCTGGCGGTAGTGGCACGGCGGCCGCTGCGCGAGGGCGACAGCGCCGATCCGGCCGATCCCGCCGCGCGCGCGTCGGGCGGATCCGACACGGCGAGGCGCGCGCTCGCGTGGATGCCGGACGGGGAGGGGCTGTCGTTCCTGCAGCGCGCGCCCGCCGCACGCTCGACGACCGGCGACAGCGCGCGCACGCGGCGGCGGGACCGGCTCTACCGCTGGCTGCCGCCGTTTGGCGCCGGCGACGCGAAGGCGCTGTACGAGAGCGACGCGCCGATCGCCGCGGTGGTGTTCAGCGACGACGCGCGGACGGCCTTCGTCGCGCGCAGCGCGGGCGGGGCCGGTGAGATCCTCGCCGTGCACCTCACCGACGGCGCGACGCCGAGCACGATCGTGCGGAGGCGCGGCTACACGCCGACGTTCGCGACGCTGCGCGCCGGACGCGCCGGCGGGGGCGCTGGCCGCGCTGGCGCGCGCGCCGACTCGGCGAGCTTCTACGGGAACCCCGGCGCGATGCTCGTCAGGCGCGGGCGCCTCGGCGGCGAGGTGGCGCTGCTCTCCGCCGACGGCGCGAGCGCGTATCTCGCCGGGACGCGGTACTTCCCGGACCACCTGCACAACCCGCCGCGCGCCTTCGTGGATCGGTACGAGGTCGCCACCGGCGCGAGGACGCGAATGTACGAGGGGTCGGGGGACGCGACGGAGACGGTGATTGCGCCGCTCGATGATGGACTCACGAAGCTCCTGGTCGCTCGGGAGTCGCGGCGCGACGTGCCGAACGCGTACGTGCGCGACCTCGGGAGCGGCGCGCTGGTGCAGCTGACGCACAACGTCGACCCGACGCCGGCGTTCACGGCGCTCGTCCGGAAGCGGATCGAGGTCACGCGTGCCGACGGGTACCACTTCGTCGTGCGGCTCACGCTGCCGGCGGACTACCGGGCGGGAACGCGGCTGCCGGCGATGCTCTGGCTCTACCCGTACGAGTACACGGACCAGGAGGGCTACGACCGGACGCTGCGCACCGAGAACGTGAACGGCTTCCCGCAGTCCACGCCGCGCACGATCGAATTCCTGGCGACCCTCGGCTATGCCGTCGCGAACTTCGATCCGCCGATCGTCGGCGACAGCGGGCGGATGAACGACCACTACGTCTCCGACCTGGTGGCCGACCTGACGGCGGTGATCGACGAGCTGGATCGCGCCGGCTACGTGGACCGCGCGCGGCTGGCGATCGGGGGGCACAGCTACGGCGCGTTCAGCGCGGTGAACGCCATGGTGCACACGCCCTTCTTCAGGGCGGGGATCGCGGGCGACGGCATGTACAACCGCACGCTGACGCCTAACGGGTTCCAGAGCGAGCGGCGCGACCTGTGGAACGGGCAGAAGACCTACCTCGACATGTCGCCCTTCCTCTCCGCCGACAAGCTCACGGGGGCGCTGCTCATGTATCACTCCCTCGAGGACCAGAACGTCGGCACGGACCCGATCAGCTCGATCCGGATGATGCAGGCGCTCGAGGGGCTGGGGAAGACGGCGGCGCTCTACATGTACCCGTACGAGGACCACGGCCCGCTCACCCGCGAGACGGTGCTCGACCAGTGGGCGCGCTGGGTGGCGTGGCTGGATCTCTACGTCAGGAACGGCGGCCTAGTGCAGTAGCGAATAGCGGGTCCCGGGCGAGGCGCCGTCGTGACTCGCCTCGGTCGCGTTCTCACGAGATTTCAGCGACTCGTACAGCGCGAGATAATCCGTCGCGACGTCGTCCATGGTGCGCACGCCCGGAAGGGCTACGCGCCAGCGGTCGACGGTGGCGGACGGGTCGGCGGCGATCTCCGCGAGGACCTTGGCGAGCGCGCGCCAGTCGCCGGGATGCACCAGGCGTCCGTCGACGCCGTCGCGGATGAACTCGGGCATCGCGCCGATCCTGGTGCCGATCACCGGCGTCCCGGCCGCCTGCGCCTCGAGGGCGACCGTCGGACCGTTCTCGGCGCACACGGACGGGCAGCACAGCAGGTCGTAGCTCGCCAGCACCGTGGACGCCTCCTCCGGCGAGACCGAGTCGGCGAGATGGACCCGCGGGTCGTCGCCGAGCATCTCCTCGAGACGCTGGCGAACCGCGCGCGACGCCGCGTCGTGGACGGGGCCGCGGAACTCCAGGGTGAGGGGCGCGTCGGCGGGCAGCGCGCGGAAGGCACGCGCGAGGTCGAACACTCCCTTGATCGGCACGAGCCGGCCCAGGTACCCGATCTTCACGGGGCGCGACGTGGGCCGGTCGTCGGGACCGGGCTTGCGGCTGATGCGCTGACTGATGCCCAGACGATTGAGCTGGAGCTTTTCCGCCGGCGCGCCGTTCTCGGCGACGACGCGCATCGCCCACTCGCTGAGCAGGACGAAGCGATCGACGAGCGACAGCATCTGCTGCTGCCGGGAGCGATTGTGCCTGATGAGCCCCGGGATGCTCAGGGCGGAGCCGAGCGACGTCGGGATGCGGCGCGCGACGTCGCCCGTCCAATCGCCGATCGTCGCGATGGTGGAAGCGAACGGCCGGGGCACGCCCATGTACTGGAGCGTGCACGACGCGCACTTCACCGGCGCCATCTGGCCGTCGCAGACATGCTCGCCCCACTGCATCAGCGTTCCGCGCTGGCAGATGAACCCCAGCGAGCCGAGATGGTTGGTCGCGATCACGAGCGCGCCGCAGTCCTTCGCGGCGCGCAACTCGGGGATGTCGATCGCGGTGGTGAAGGTGTGGAAGTGCACGACGTCCGGACGCATGCGCGCAAGCCAGCTGTGGAACCGCCGCGCTCCGCGCACCTCCGCGCGTCCCTGACATTCGTCGCGGTTCGGCGCGAGCGGCGTCGGATACCGGTATACCGGAATCCCGGCGTGCTCGTACACCGTTTCCTCGACGGCGCCCTGGTCGGGCGAGGCGACCCACACCTCGTGCCCGAGGCGCCGAAATCGCGCCGACAGGCCGGCGACGTAGGCTTCCGATCCGCCGATGAAGTCCGGGTAGTACCACCCCACGACGTGGACGATTCTCATGGCATCACGTCCGCCGTGGCTCGCCGCAAGGGCGATCGATGCTCGTCATGCGTCGCGAGGCTCCGACGACTCGGCGGTCCTGCGCGGAGCCAGGGGACGGCACGAGCGGCGGCGCCGGAAGGGCGCCGTGCAGAAACGTGAGCGTATCGACCTTCGCTGATGAGTGTTCGTGTTGGCGCGCCAGCCGGACGCGGCGGCGCGCGCACCGGGCGGCGTTCGCCACCCGGTCACCGCCGATCGGTGAGCTGGATCACCCCGATGACGGTGTAATGCATGCCGTGCGCCAGCGGACACCGAACGGGGCCTTACCGCCGCGAGGCGCGCTATCGGCCGTCCGGCAGCTCGGGAGCCAGGAGGGAGTCGGCGATCACCGCGATGCGCTCCGCGTCGCGCCACGCGTCCGCCAGCACGTCGAGCTCGCCCTCGAGGGCCCGCCGCTCCGTCTCCTCGTTCATCGCCATCTCCAGCGCGAGGCGCTCGGTGGGGGAGAGGTGCAGCGCGCCGACGCGGCGCCAGGCGTTGACGACGGAGGTGATGCGGGCACGCGCGCGGCCGAGCCGCGAGGCGCGCTCGAGGTACGACGCGGCGTCGCCCTGCGCCTCGATGTGGGCGACGGCATCGCGCACGCTCGCGTGGCGACCCCCGAAGCGGTTCGCGCCGGCGAGGATGACGCGCGCGTTGTGGATCGCGGCGGTCCCCTCGAAGCGCGTCCAGCCGCTGTCGTGCTGGAGGTCGAGCGCCGCGCTGCCGCTCCGGGCGTCGACCTGGAGCTGCGTGGCGCGCACGTGCTTCTCGCGCACGGTGTACAGCGCCTTCCCGCGGGGGATCAGGGCGACGACGCGGTCGTCGCGCAGGTAGTCGCGCGCGGCGAGGATCCCCACGACGGGGATCACGCCCATCAGCGTCGTGATCCCAGGGACGACGACGATGGAGATCGCCCCGAGGGCCATGACCGGAACGATGGTGGGGCCCAGCGTCGCGCTCGCGAGCACGGTCGCCGCCACACCGCCGCCCGCCATGAGCTGCGCCGTGCGACGGCGCGAGAGGAGGCGCGAGCCGTAGCGCCACGCGGCGAACTCGGGGCGCACCGGGTCGCCGATGCGCACGAGCTCCGTCCCGTCGGCGACCCGGGCGAGGCCGATCTGCTCCGTGCACAGGCGGCGCGCGGTGGCGCGGAAGGCACGCTCGCACTCCTCGATCGCCTCCCAGCGCTCCTCGATCGGCGAGAGATTCCAGCGGGCGCAGCTCGGGCAGATCGCCCACAGGCGGCCGCGCGTCGCGTCGAAGGCGAGGCGCTCGCCGACCGGGAAGTGCTCGATCGCCTGGTTCGTGCCGAGCGAGCCGTTGCAGAAGATGCAGGTGCCGTACACGTCCTCACCCCCGCCGCCGACGGATGTGTGTCCCGCGTCACCCATCTTGTCGCGGCTGCATGCCGTGCGCCAGAGGCGATCGAGCATCGGCCAGTAGTCCCGCCCCAGCGGCCTGTCTAAGATTTCGGCATGCCATTGCTCCTCACCGCCGCCCTGCTCGTGCTGCAGCAGGGCGCGAACACGACGCCGCCCTCCGGCGACACCACCGGCTACTGGCAGCAGCGCGTCGGCTACACGATCGTCGCCACGCTCGACGAGCCGCGGTCGCGCGTGCATGCCCGGGGCGAGCTGCTGTACGTGAACAACTCGCCGGACACGCTGAAGGAGATGTACTTCCACCAGTATCTCAACGCGTTCCGCCCCGAGTCGAAGTGGAGCGAGGTGGACGAGCGCGAAGGGCGCGAGCGCTTCCAGCACCTGAAGGACCCGGACTACGGGTACGAGCGCTTCACGTCCCTCCCGACCTTCGGCGGCGTGCCGGTGCGGCCGCAGTACCCCGGTGCGCCGGACAGCACGGTCGTGCGCTTCGCGCTACCGCGGCCGCTCGCGCCGCACGACTCGATCCGGATCCACTTCGAGTGGGACGCGCGCCCGTCGACGCTCCCGAGGCGCCAGGCGCGCCGCGGCCGCACCTGGGACCTCGCGCAGTGGTATCCGAAGGTGGCGGTCTACGACCGTGGCGGATGGGAAGCGAACGCGTTCGTGCCGGCGGGCGAGCTGTATGGGGAGTACGGGACGTACGACGTCACGCTCGTCGTCGCCAACGACCAGGTGGTGGTCGCGACCGGGGTGCCGGTGTCCGGCGACCCGGGATGGGCGCGCGTGCAGCGAGGCGGGGAGGCGCCGGCGCTGTCGAACCCGTATGGCGAGGTGCCGCCGGCGGAAGGCGTGGTGGTGCCGGACGGGTATCGCGCCGTGCGCTTCTACGCGCGCGACGTACACCACTTCGCGTGGTCGGCGTCGCCCGACTACCGCTACGAGGGCGCGCGGTACGTGCGGCAGCTCCCGCCGACGCACTTCCCGACGTGGGACACGGTCGCGATCAACGTGCTGTACAAGCCGGGCGACGACACGACGTGGGGGGGCGGGCGCGCGACGAGCAACACGATCGCGGCGTTCAGGTGGTTGGAGTCGATCTACGGACCGTACGCGTGGCCGGCGTTCTCGAACGTGCACCGCATCGAGGGCGGGGGCACGGAGTTCCCGATGATGATCATGGACGGGGGCGCGTCGCAGGGGCTCATCCTGCACGAGGGCGGGCACCAGTTCACGTACGGCATCCTGGGCAACAACGAATGGCGCTCGGGGTGGATGGACGAGGGGCTGACGTCGTATCAGTCGAGGTGGGCGCAGGGAGCGGCGCCGCAGGAGCGCGCCCGCTCGGGGATCGTCCCGCCGCCGCCGCGCCTCGCCGAGGGCTACCGCGTGAACGCGGTGACGATCCCGCCGAGCGAGCGGACGGACCTCGACCAGATCTACCTCGACCTGCTCGGCTACGCGCAGCCGATCGGCACGCCGGCCTATGATTTTCACGATTTCGGCGTGTACAACGAGATGATCTACGCGCGGGCGTCGCTGATGTACTCGCACCTGCGCGACGCCCTCGGCGACACGGCGTTCCGATCGTTCCTGCACGACTACTACAATCGCTGGGCGTTGAAGCACGTCGACGAGCGGGCGATGCGCGGCTCCGCCGAGCGCGAGTCGGGGAAGGACCTCGGCTGGTTCTTCGACGAGTGGGTGCATCACACGGGGCTGCTGGATTACGCGCTCGACGGCGTGTCCGAGCGGCGGCGCGCCGACGGGCGGTGGGTCACCGACGCGGTCGTCGTCAGGCGGGGCGAGTACCGGCACCCGATCGCCGTCGGCGCGCGCACGGCCTCGGGGTGGGTGCTCGGGCGCGCGAACGCGCGGGACGACCGGCAGACGGTGGAGATCGTGACGGACGAGCGGCCGTCACAGGTCGCGATCGATCCGCTCCACTTCACCTGGGACTGGGACCGACGCGACGACGTGCTGGGAACGTCGCTCCTCGGCCTGAAGCAGCCGCGGTTCGTGTTCGATTGGCCCTTCCTGAACCAGGCCGATCGCGAGCGGACGATCGTCGCGCTGTCGCCCCAGCTCTGGTACGGCGACCCGCTGGGCGCGGTGATCGGTGGACGGGCGCGGACGAACTATCTCTCGCTGGTCGATCGGTACGACGTCGGGGCGGCCGTCTCGCTGCGGCAGCCGTGGGACACGAACGGGGTGCGCGGCGGCACGCTGTCGCGCTTCCAGCTCTGGGCGCGCGCCGAGAATCCGTACCTCCCCGGCTTCTCGCGGCCGCTGATGGGACAGCGCTTCGCGGCGGCGTTCCTCGACGGCATCCTGAAGCTCGACTGGAGCAAGCGGTGGGACCTGAGCCCCTATCCGCTCGCGGGGGGACCGAAGATCGCCGCGACGGTGTTCGCGACCGGCGCGTACCCGACCGATCACAGCACGCTCCCCGAACAGTGGGAGTACGCGAAGACGACGGAGGCGGGGGGAACGGCCACCGTGCGCACGCAGCCGGAGGCGGACAGCAGCTACTGGCGCGGGGACGGCGCGCTGTCGCTGGGGCTGACGAATGGCGAGGTGTTCGCGAACAAGCGCGCGCAGCTCTACGGCCGACTGGAGCTGGCGGGGACGCGCGTCCAGACGCTCGCCGATGCGGGGCAGAAGGCGATCGTACGCGGCTATCTCGGGATCGCGCCGCAGGCCCCGCTGCAGCGGCAGATCTTCCTCGCGACGGCGGATCCGCTGGCGAGCTTCGACAACAACTGGTGGCGGCCGCGCGGCGGGGTGCTGAAGCAGGAGCACCTGAACTGGATCCCGCTGGGCGGCGGCATGCTGCGCGGCTACTCGCCGTACATCGCCGTGCGCCACCTGCTGGCCGGGAACGGCGAGCTGACGCAGCGACTCTTCCATCCCGGCGGCTTCCTGCGCGGAACCAGCGTGTGGGCGTCGGCGTTCGGGGACATCGCGGTGAACTTCACGAGCAAGCGGAACACCTTCGGCGACGCCGGGGCGGGGATCTCGCTGCGCGGGCGGCTCTACGATCGCGACGTGGTGCTGCGGCTCGACCTGCCGGTGCTCGTCAAGCAGGCCGACCTGAGTGGCGGCGGAGGCCTGGGTGGGCGGGGGAGCCTGGCGCCGCGGTTCGTGTTCGCGACGTCTGATATCTGGTAGGGCAGTCGCGGCTTCGCCGCGACTGTTCTTCTCATCTCTTCCTGTCCGTCCAGAGGATGCTCAGGACCATGTACAGGCCGAGGATGAAGGCGAGGACGAAGCCCCAGGTGCCGAGCGAGCGGCGGTAGGGGAGGAGCATCGCGCTCGCCACGAGGAGGCCGGCGAGGACGAGGCCGGAGAAGACGCGGTTGGCGACCTTCTGCAGGCCGGCGAGGAGCACCGTGAGCTGCGGGACGTCGATCGGCACGGCGTCGCTCGCCGCGAGGCGCTGGGTGATGATGTCGAGCCGGTGCGGGAGGGCGGCGAGGAGGTCGCCGCCCTCGGTGGCGAGCTCGTAGAGCTTGCGCGGGTTCAGCTCGCGGCGCGCGCGGTCGGCGGCGATCTGGTTGCCGTACTCGCGGATGGTGCCGATCGGGCTGTAGGACGGGTCGAGGTCGCGGGTGACCGCGTCGAGGTTGAAGAGCGTCTTGGCGAGCAGGGTCAGCTCGGCGGGCATGCGCAGCCCGCGCTGGTACGAGATCGAGATCAGCTCGTAGAGCACCGTGCCCGCCTGGAGCTCGCCGATCGTGAGGTCGTAGTGCCGCGCCATGAGGGCGGCGATGTCGCGCACGTACGACACGCGGTCGAAGCCGGGGAGCTCCTGGCCGATCTCGACGAGGATCGTCGCCGCCTCGTCGCCGCGGTTGTCGGCGAGGTCCATGAGCAGCCGCACGATCTGCTCGCGCAGCGACGTGGAGAGGCGCGCGGTCATGCCGAAATCGATGAGCGCCAGCCTGACGCCGAGCGCCTCGGGGGTGCGCGGCGCCTGGTCCTGCGCCTGCGCCTCCATGCGCGCGAGCGGCGTCACCGCCGGCCGGCGCTCGCTTCGCCGGTCGATCGTCTTGACCTCGGCCGGCGTCATCGGGTTCTCGGCGTCCGGCAGGACGACGAAGATGTTGCCGGGGTGCGGATCGGCGTGGAAGTGGCCGTCGATCGTGATCTGCTTCAGGTACGCGCGCGTGAGCTCGTCGGCGACGGCGTGGAAGTCGTGCTCGATGCGCGTGAGCGGGGAGACGGCGTCGATCTTCACGCCGCGCACGCGCTCGGTGGTGAGCACGCGCTCGGTGGTGTAGGCCTCGATGACCTTCGGGATGAGGATGCGCGGGAACTCGGCGAGGCTGCGGCGGAAGGACGCGGCGTTGCGCGCCTCGATGCGGTAGTCCAGCTCGTCGGCGAGGGCGCGCTCGAGCTGCTGGATGATGCCGACCATGTCGACGCGCTGGCCGGCGCGCGTGTGCGCGGAGAGGAACTGCGCGACGTCCTCGAAGAAGGCGATGTCGTCGGCGAGCTGCTCGCGGATGTGCGGGCGCTGGACCTTCACGACGACCTCGCGGCCATTCCGGAGCTCGGCCGCGTGCACCTGGCCGAGGCTTGCGCTGCCGAGCGGCTCGCGCTCGAAGCACCGGAAGAGTTTGCTGATGCGCCCGCCCAGCTGCTCCTCGATCGTCCGCTCGACGTCCTCGTACGGGACGGGGGGGACGTCGTCCTGAAGCTTCTCCAGCTCCTCGATGTAGGTGGGCGGGATGAGGTCCGGACGCGTGGAGAGGACCTGGCCCAGCTTGATGTAGGCCGGCCCCAGCTCGACGAGGCGTTTGCGGAAGGCGATCGCCCGCTCGCGCGAAGGCGTGCCCTCCTCGCCCTCGGCCTCCTCGGGGCCGGGGGCGATCCCCTTCAATCCCTGCTGACGCGCGAAGTCCGCGAGGCCGTAGCGCGTGAACAGCTCGACCATCGCGACGAGGCGCGGGATGTGGGACGGCGAGAGGAGCATTGGCGCCGTCCAGCGCAGTAAGCGTGCCCTGCCGCGCCGTACTCGTCGGCGCGGCAGGGCACGTGGATCAGGGGCGGCGCGTCAGCTCTCGGGGAGGAGCTTCGTGCAGAGCGCGATGAGGTCCTCGGAGGAGTAGGCCGGCTCGTGGCGGACCTCGCTGCGCCAGCACCAGCCGCCGCCGTCGGCGCGCGTCAGGTGGAAGACGTGGACCTTGTCCATCTTCGCGGTGCTGCCGGGGCGGGCGGGGGCGCCGGGCATGGTGACGGTGCCGCTCCAGGAGATGATCTGGAGCTCCCCGGCGCTGGCCTCGCCGAGGCGCGGGGCGAACCAGGAGACGCTGACGGCGGAGCGCTCGCCCTGGATCACGCAGCGGTCAGGGGTGCGGCGCAGCTCGACGCCGCCGGTGTTCTCGCGGCGTCCGGCACTGGGGAAGCGGCTGGCCAGCGCATCGAGGAGGAGCATCGGCTCACGCTGGGCCGACGTGCGCTCCTGGTGCGTGAGGCCCACGACGTCATCGACGTCGTCTTGCGCGCCCGCGCCGTTGAGCGCGTCGGGAGTATCATGCATAACGGTCGGCAGAGTCGGTGATCGCTGGGCAGGACACTCTCGGAGGCGCGACGCCGAACGGGCCGTGCGCCGCGGAGCCGGGCGCGCATCGGCGCCCGCCAGCACGGGTGTAACATAGTCGATGTACACGGTTCGCGCGCCACGGCACCGGTACTGCCGCCCGGCCCCGGACCCGCCGATATTACCGCATCCCAGACCAGCCACCCAAGGGAGTACGACACGAGATGAGCGGCCGCGTGACGGTGAGGACGGTCCCCAAGCCGTGGGGGCACGAGACGATTTGGGCGGAGACCGACAGCTACGTCGGCAAGATCCTGCACATCACCGCCGGCCAGGCGCTGTCGGTGCAATACCACAACGTGAAGGACGAGACGGTCTACCTGCTGTCGGGCAAGCTGATCTACCGTGTCTGGGAGGGTGACCAGCCGAAGGACGTGGACCTGCAGATCGGGCAGTCGTTCCGGATCACGCCGCACACGATCCACCAGATGGAGGCGGTGACGGACTGCGACGTCCTGGAAGTGTCGACGCCCCATCTCGACGACGTCGTGCGGCTGAAGGACCGCTACGGGAGGGAGGGCACGAGCGCACCATGAAGGTCATCATTCCGCTGGCCGGGAAGGGCACGCGCCTCCGGCCGCACACGCACGTGACGCCGAAGCCGATGCTGAAGATCGCCGGGAAGCCGGTGATCGACTACGTGATGGAGGACCTGCAGCGGCTCGGGAGCGTCGAGCAGGTGATCTACATCACGGGGCACCTCAAGGAGAAGGTCGAGGAGTACGCACGGCGCAAGTATCCGTTCGACGCGGTGTTCATCGAGCAGAAGGTCCAGGACGGGACCGCGGGCGCCGTCGGCCTCGCGCGCGACCACGTGGACCAGCCGGTGCTCATCATCTTCGTCGACACGATCTTCGATGCCGACCTCTCGGTGATCAACCGGACCGACGCGGACGGGATCATCTGGACGAAGGAGGTCGAGGACTACCAGCGCTTCGGCGTGGTGGTCACCGACAAGGACGGCAACATGACGAAGATCGTCGAGAAGCCGTCCACGCCGATCTCCAAGCGCGCGAACATCGGCCTGTACTACGTCCGCAACTGGAAGCTGCTCTACGAGGGGATCGACTGGACGCTGAAGCAGCCGAAGAACAAGGGCGAGTACTACCTGACGGACGCGTTCCAGTACATGATCGATCACGGCGCGAAGCTGAAGGTGCTCGACGTGGCCGGATGGTACGACGCGGGGAAGCTCGACACGCTGCTGGAGACGAACCGCACGATCCTCGAGAAGGGGCACGCGCGGAAGCCGGCGGCGGTGCCCGCGGGGGTGGAGATCGTCGACCCGGTGTACATCGAGGACGGGGTGGAGCTCTCGACGTCGCGCATCGGCCCGAACGTCTCGCTTGGCAAGGGGAGCGTGGTGAAGGACTCGCGCCTGCACGACACGATCGTGGGGGCGAAGACGAAGATCGCCCACGCGGAGCTGGCGAACTCGCTGATCGGGGACGAGGCGGTGGTGGAAGGGATCCGAGGGGAGGTGACGATCGCGGATCACTCGGAGGTGCGAGGGAAGCGGGGGTAGGGCGCGGGACGCGCCGCAGGTCCGTTATTGGTAGTTCGTTGTCGGTCGTTGGCGAGCCGCT